>CANQLF010000001.1 GCA_947624635.1 uncultured Bacilli bacterium
ATTTATTGACTTTTATGGTCATTATTTGAATTTAGTATGATTTTATCCTGACGGTTTTCTTACTTTTTGATGTAAATTCATAGTGAAAATTAAAATTTTAAAATTAAACTGTATCGTTCTTTAAAAATTTAAATACATATAAAAATATAGGATATTTTTTCCTATATTTTTATTTATTAATTATTATTTGGTAAGTTGGCTGCTGCTTGATTTGCTTCAACTTTTATTGTTGCATTAAGAGTCAATCCTTGTAAATTATCTTGTGGTTCGTTATTTTCTTGAATCCATATTAATAAAATATATTTATCTTCGGATATTGGAGAAGTTATACTTATTGGGTTTGTATTTAATCTATAATCAGTCATATCCCCACCAAACGTACCATTATCTAATACAGAATATGTTGTTGAGTCACCTTCTGTTACTTTAACTAGTGCCCAATTTATATCAGAAGGAATACCATTATCTTCTTCATCAATAAGATTATCTAATTTATCTTCACTAGTTGTCGTTAAATATATACTATAATATGCATCAATTGTTGTATCAGTAGGATCAACTGTAAATGATAATTGGGCAATATCATTATTTTTTAAAGCACTTTCTATATTTGCATCATCTCCATCAAAATCAGTTGGTTTAATATTTTTTTGACTTACTTCAGTTGATGTTACTGCTATATTCAATCTACCTGTTGTAATATCTTGTTGTATCGCCTCAGAAGTAGCTGAGAAATAAGCAAACGTAGCTCCTATTATTGCTACTAATAATGTTGCAATTGCAATTATAATTAATAAAATATTGCTATCTTTTTTTTCTTTTTCCATATATATTCTCCTTCCAAAAATTGCGGGATAAGTATTATCTGTAATCCTACTAAAAGTATATAAAAATTCAATATCAAATGTCAATAGTTTCGTGCTTCTTTCTAAATTTTATATTTTCCCCTGAAATTTCAAACAAAAAAATACAGGAAATAAATCCCATATTTTTAATGTAGCAAATTAATAATTAATTTATTTATTATGATCCAGCTGGTAAATTAGCTGCTGCTTGATTTGCTTCAACTTTTACTGTAGCATTAATGGTTAATTCTTGTAATTCATCTTGAGGTTCATTATTTTCTTGAATCCATATTAATAAAACATATTTTTTTTCTGCTTTTGATGCTTGTTCTGTTAATGTTTTTACTTGTTCTGCAGTTATACTTTCAACTGAGCTACTTTCAGTATTATTAAGTAGTTTATGATTAGTCATGTCTCCACCAAAAGTTCCATCTTCTAATTTTGTATATGTTTTTGCTCCTTCAGCTTCTGTAACGCTAAGTAATGCCCAATTAATATCTTGTACTACACCATTTTTTGGTTCAGGTGCTGAATCTGCTTTAGGAAGATCTTCTAGATTTGTTGTAGTTAAATAAAAATTATAATACGCATCAATTGTCGTTCCAGTAAAATCAACAGTAATTGGTAGTTGCGCAACGTCTGTATTTTTTGTTAATATTTCATCTGTTAAACCTTCAACTGTAAAATCTGTTGGTTTAATGTTTTCTTGAGAAACTGTTCCTGATGTTGCTTGAACTTTTAGTTCTCCTGTAGTAATATCTTGTACATCTACTGTATCAGCTGCACTAAAGTATGCAAAAGTTGCACCTACTATTGCTACTAATAATGTTGCTGCTCCAATTATAGTTAATAGGACATTATTATTTTTTCTTTCGTTTTCCATATAAATTCTCCTTCTAAAAATCGTGTTACAAATACTATTCACAATTCTAACAGAAGTATATAAAAATCCCCCCCCGGTTGTCAAGGGTTTTTAACAGTTTTTTTCAAAAGCAAGTAATTAATGTAAAGTTATTGTTCTTTTAATTTTCTTGTTTGGTCCTCCATAATTAGAGCTTCTATTATTTCGTCTAAGTCACCTTCCATTACTCTATCTAACTGTTTAGTTGTAAAACCAATTCTATGATCAGTTACACGGTTTTGTGGGTAGTTATAAGTTCTTATTTTTTCACTTCTATCTCCTGTACCTATTTTACTTCTTCTTTCTGCACCTTGTTCTTTTTCTTGTTCTTTCATTTTTAAATCATATAATCTTGTTTGAAGTATTTTAATTGCTTTTTCCTTATTTTTAATTTGACTTCTTTCTGTTTGTGAATAAACTATTATTCCTGTTGGAATATGTGTAAGTCTTACTGCAGAGTCTGTTGTATTAACTCCTTGCCCACCACAACCAGATGAACGTGTTATATCTACTCTTACTTCACTCATATCTAGTTTAAAATCTACTTCTTCAGCTTCAGGCATAACTAATACTGTAGCAGTTGAAGTATGAACTCTACCTTGTGTTTCTGTTGTAGGTACTCTTTGTACTCTGTGTGCGCCACTTTCATATTTTAATTTTGAATAAACATTATCACCTTTAACCATGAATTCAATTTGTGAGTATCCTCCTGATGCACCTTCTTCTTCGTTATATACATCTATTTTCCAATCTTGTTTTAGTGCATATTTAGAGTACATTCTAAATAGATCTCCAGCAAATATATTTGCTTCATCTCCACCTGCTGCCCCTCTTATTTCTATAATAACGTTTTTACCATCATTAGGATCTTTAGGTAAAAGGATTATTTCTATCTCACTAAGTAATTGCTCTTTTTGTTCATTTAATTTTTTCAACTCTTCTTTAGCAAATTCTTCTAATTCTTTATCAGAAAGCATTTCATTAGCCGACGTTATATCTTCAATAATTCTTTTATATTTTTGATAAGCATTATAAGCATCAACTAATTCAGCTTGTTCTTTATTTAACTCTAAAGTTCTTTTAATATCACTTATAACTTCTGGTTTCATAAGTTCTTCAGTGATTTCATTATATTTTTGTTCAATACTTTCTAATCTTTCTATCATAGGTGTCACCCTTTCTTATTAAATTATAACATTATTTAAACAAAAGAAAAAGAAAATTATTCTTCTTCTTCACTTTCATCTTTATCTATTATAACTAAGTCTTCTAAATCATCGTCTTCGTAATCTTCATTTGCATCGTAGTCTACATCTTTTTCATCATCTTCGTCGTCATCATCATCTTCGTCGATTTCTACATCTATATCATCTTCGTCATCTATAACTATTTTAGCACTGTGTCTTTCTCTTAAATCCCAATTACCACTATCTAGTGCATAAAATCTTTTATCTGTTGTAAGTGATGTATAAAAGTCACCAATTCTATCTGCATATTCATCATCAGATAATTCTAATAATTTAGCAATTTCTTTAAACAATTCAACAGTTGTTTTCTGTTCTTTACATTTTTTTAATATTTCATAAGCTATATCAGTGAATGATAATAATTCTAATTCATCTTTTTTCATTTTGTAAATGTTCATAAATATTCCTCCTACATTTTGTCAGGTGATGATACACCGATTAAATTAAGTGCATTACTAATTGTAATTTGTACTGCTTTAATAAGGGCTAATCTTTCACTTGAGTATTTAACATCATCACTTAACACTTTTTCTTGTGCATAGTATGTATGGAAAAGTGATGCAAGGTCATATACATAGTTAGCAATCAAATGTGGCAGTTTTTTATTCGCACTACTTTGAACTATTAATTCAAACTCATATATTTTTTTCAAAATATCATATGCAACTTCATTATCAATTGTTTCAAATTTAGTTGCAAATGGTATTTTTTTAGCTTTTTCATCATTAAGTATAGAACAGATTCTAGCATGTGCATATTGAATATAGTATACAGGATTTTCATTAGATTTTTTAACAGCTAAGTCCATATCGAAATCCATTTGAGTATCTAAGCTACGCATTGCAAAAAAGTATCTTGCTGCATCTATTCCTACTTCTTCCATGAGTTCTCTCATAGTAATAGTAAGACCTGTTCTTTTACTCATTTTAACTTCTTCACCATTTCTTAGTAGTCTAACCATTTGTAGTATTTTTATGTGAATTTTATCTTTATCATAACCTAAAGCTTCTACACTTGCTTTAAGTCTTTTTATATATCCGTGATGATCTGCACCTAATACATCTACTATTTCATCATATCCTCTATTAATTTTATCTAAGTGATATGCGATATCTGGTACTAGATAAGTATAGTTTCCATCAGATTTAATTAGTACTCTATCTTTGTCATCTCCAAATTTAGTAGTTTTAAACCATACTGCGTCATCACACTTATATAGATTATCATGACTTTCAAGTATATTCAAGCATTTTTCGATATTTCCTGATTTTCTTATTGATTGTTCACTTGTCCATACGTCAAATGATACTCTAAAATCTTTTAAATCTTCTTTAATTATTGAGGTTAATGTATCTTTTGCGATATTAGAAAAATATGTATCATCTTCATCTAATTTTGTATCTTTATATTTGTCATATAAATCTTGTGCGATATCTATTATTTCTTGTCCGTGATAACCATTTTCTGGTAAATCTTTTTTAATACCACAAATAGTTGAATATCTTGCTTTTAATGATTTACCTAAGTTTTCTATTTGAACACCACCATCATTAAAGTAGTATTCTCTTGTTACATCATATCCTGCAAAATCTAATATCCTACATAAATTATCACCGTAAGCTGCACCTCTTGATGTACCAACGTGTAAAAGTCCTGTAGGATTAGCGCTTACAAATTCTACATTTATCTTAATATTTTTTTTATCTTTAGCTCTACCATAATCTTTATCTTCTTTAATAACTTTATTAATGTTATCAAATAAATATTTCTTATTTAAATAAAAATTTATAAATCCAGGATTAGCTATTTCTATTTTTTCAATATTTTCATCATTATTAAATGAATCTTTTATAGTATTAGCAATATTCATTGGATTATCTTTTAATACTTTTGATAGTTTTAAAGCAACATTACTTGAGTAATCACCATTTTTTTTATCTTTTGGCACTTCAAGTTCAATATTTGATTTATCTATATTAAGTTTTTCACTTATTTTTGTTATTAAATAATCTTTAATATCCATCTACATCACCTCGTAAGTAATATCTATTTCACATATGTTATCATCATTCACTATAAACTGTATTAATATGTGATTATTTTTATTAATTAATTTAGTTGTTTTAATATTTAAGTTTGTATATAAGTTATTTTCTTTAATTAAATATATATTATCATTTGTTATTTCATTATAAATAAAATTATAGGTTAATGATGTATCATTATTATCTTTTATAAATTTAATAGCATCTGACAATATAATTTTTATATCATCACTATTATTTTTAAAAGTAATTATGTCATCATTTATAAAACCTATTTCATCATAATTTATTATGTTATTTAATGCACTATTTTTAAAATAGCCTTTTATCCTAATTTTATTCATAAAAATCCACCACGACAAACTCATTTGACATTATACCACAACATTATACTTTTTGCACTCATATTTTATAATTTTTTTTTCATACTAATAAATGAAATTGGAGTTGGGTAATTATGAGGAAAATTAAAAAGTTTATTAAATGGAATTTTTTGCTTATTTTACTTGGAATTTTGGGTGTTGGTGCATTTTATTTAGTTGCTTATATTAATCCAAAATTAGAAATAAAAAGTGCGAATAGTTTTAGCTTTTATGATAAAAATGACAATTTATTTTTTACAGGTAACAATAACAAAGAATGGGTCAATATAGAAGATGTATCAGAAAACTTGATTAATGCGACTATTTCTATAGAAGATAAATACTTTTATAAACATAAAGGTTTTGATTTTTTAAGAATAATGAAGGCAATGTATATGAATGTTATTAATAAAGATATTGTACAGGGTGCTTCTACTATAACTCAACAATATGCAAGAAACTTATATCTTACTATGGAAAAAACTTGGAAAAGAAAATTAGATGAAGCTTGGATTACTACTAGATTAGAAACTCATTATTCTAAAGATGAGATTTTAGAAGGATATTTAAATACTATTAATTATGGACAAGGTGTTTATGGTATTGAAAATGCTGCTCATTTTTACTTCGATAAAAGTGCGAAATCTCTTACTTTAGCAGAAGCTTCTATGCTTGCAGGTATTCCTAACTCTCCATCTAATTATTCACCTTTAGTAGATGAATATAGTGCGAAAAAAAGACAAAAATCTGTTCTTAATATGATGGTTAAGAATGGTTATATAACAGAAGAAGAAATGGATGATGCTTATAACACAACTCTTACTTATTATGGTAAAAAAGAAAAATATAATTTAGCTACTTTGATGTATTATCAAGATGCAGTTATAGATGAGTTAGAAAGTATCGATTCTATTCCTCCATCATTTTTATCTACAGGTGGTTTAAAGATATATACTGCTTTAGATATAGATGCACAAACTGTTTTTGAAGAAGCAATGCAGAAGAATATGACAGATTATACGGAAGCTCAAACTGCAGGTGTTATGATGAATCCTAATAATGGTGAGGTTATTGCTTTAATAGGTGGAGTTGATTATGCTAAAAGTGAATATAATAGAGCTGTAACTGCGAAAAGACAAGTTGGATCATCTATGAAACCTTTTCTTTATTATGCAGCTTTAGAAAATGGTTTTACTGCTTCAAGTAGATTTTTATCTTCTCCTACTACTTTTACTTTTGCAAGCGATAAAACTTATACTCCTAAAAATTATGCAGATAAATATCCTAATAAAGAAATATCTTTAGCAACCGCACTTGTTTATTCTGATAATATTTATGCGATTAAAACTCACATGTTTTTAGGTGAAGATGTATTAGTTAAAACTGCAAAAAGAGTTGGAATAGATGCAAAGTTAGATGCAATACCATCTCTTCCTTTAGGAACTAATGAAATAAGTATCATGGATTTTGTTGGTGGATACGGTAGTTTTGCAAATACTGGATATAAGGTAAATCCACATATTATAAAAAGAGTTGAAGATAGTAATGGTAACATTTTATATAAAGCTAAAGATACTAAAGAACGTGTATTAAATGAAAGCACAGTGTTTATTTTAAATGAGTTGTTATCTAACACTTATAGTTATGATTTTGTAGATTATTCTACACCGACACTTATTAGTATTGCACCTAAGCTTACTCAAAAATATTCTATTAAATCAGGAAGTACAGATACAGATTTTTGGACTGTTGGTTATAATAAGGATTTAGTACTTGGTATTTGGTATGGATATGATGATAATAAAAAGGTAGATTCATCTGAATCTAGAATTAATAAAATGATATGGGCAGATACTGTGGAGGCATATTTTAAAGATAAGGAAACATCATGGTATGATATACCAGAAGATGTTGTTGGCGTTTTAGTTAATCCTGTAACTGGAGAACTTGCTAAGGAAACTGATAAAAAGAAACATATTTGTTATTATATAAAAGGTACTGAACCAGGTAGTGATGGAGATATTCTAAGTGTTGAAAAACAAGAAGAGAAGAAAGAAGAATAAAACAAGCACATTACTTTATGAAAGTAAATTGCTTGTTTTAAATTTTATCTTCTTAGTTTTCCATTTTCTACTTCAACATTAACAGATTTATTATAATTTGGTTCATATTCTCTAATCAATGTATTTAAAAATGCTAATTTTAATTTTAACTTTGCCATTTCTTCTCTTAAAGGTTTTACTACTGTTGTTAATGGTAATACAATTTGTGTTGCAAGTTGAACATAGTCTTGTCCCTCAAAATTATATTCTGTAACAAATTTTTTATTTAATTTTTCTTCTAATTCTTTTGCTTTTTCTAAGCCCATTGATGATGGATTCATTAAAATTGTAGAAGATGTTAATATTCCATTTTGATCTCCCATATTAACTTGAGTTTTTGTACTTCCTTGGTATGAAGATTCATTTGTTGGTGATAATTTATCTACAAATCCACCTACCCCTACACAAGCATTTCCCATAATACCCCTATGCCATCCTTTAACTTTTGAAAACTCACTTTCTGTATATGTATGAGATAAATACTTACTTGGAAAGAAGTTTGGATTAATATATAAATTTTTAACTAAAGTAATCAAATCATTACTTGATGCAAACACACCAGCGTGACCACTATACCCTCCTAATTTAATAGCTTTTAAATCATTATTTTTTCCTATCTCTGAATTAGGTGTTCCTGTTATTAAATCCCTTTTTATTTCTGGTACATTTATGAATGTATTTTCTAAATGTAATTTTTGTATTATATACTTATTTATTAATTCTTCATAACTTAATCCTGTAACTTTTTCCATTACATCTTTAAGACACATCATACCATAATCTATGTAGTTATAATCATTTTTTTCTATTACACCCAAAGTGTGTAATATTTGATTAGCTTCTTCAATTGATGTTGCATTATTAATATTTCCTTCTATGTTATATGAAAAAGTAAATCCCATTATAGTTTTAATATCTAAATTAGTTGCATTTTTATATCTTGGATCTAAATCGGATACTACACTATCGAAATTATAATATCCTTCACTAATTAAATTATAAGAAATAATTTGTGCAAATAATTTTGATATTGATGCAATATCAAATATGGCATCTTTACTCATTTTATTTTGTTTATTATCAATATCTCCACCATAACTTGTTACATTTATTATTCCTGTATTATTTTGCATTACATATCCTGGTATTGGATTACTGTTCATAACTTCCTTTGTTTGATTAAGTAGTCCAGGTAATAGTGCATAAACAATTTCTTCTAATGATTTATCTTTGTTATCTTTTAAGACTGGTTCTACTTCATTAATTACTTGTAATATTTCTTCTTTTGATGCATAGCTTCCTTGTTTTACTGCATCAACTGCAAATTTTTCTGCTATTTTGTTAAAGTTCATATTAGATAATCTCCCCTTTATATATTATACATAATACATTTCTTTTTTGTTTATTCAATTTTATTTTTTTTAATCTTTTTTTTATTATTTTAACACAATATCAAACTTAATAATTAAGCAAATGCAAAATTTTACAAAATAATATGTAAAAAGTCCTATTAAACTAATAATAGAACTTTAAAACATTTACAACCGAGATCACTTATTTCTCACAACACCTAGAAGTGATTAACATTTATATTATTAATGTCAATATTTTTTGTTAATTTTAATAAAAGATGAATCTATTCAGATTCACCCTTATTGTCATTAGCTTCATTTTTTCCTTCTTGTATACCTTTACTAATTGATTTTGCTATGTCACCAATTGCCGGTGCAACTTCTTTACCAATTGTTGCCCCTACTTTACCAACGGTTGGTGCCATTTTTTCCATACCTTCTTGTGCTACAGGCATAACTTGTTGAACTCCAAATGCAAGCATTTCTCTACGTTTAGAGAATAAATAAACTCCTAATGATATAATACCTGATACTAGTATTATAAATCCTCCAAAGACATATAATGGAACGTATTTTGCCGTTGAAATTTTATTATATAATACAGGATAAACAGTATTTGATAAATTAAATTCTTCCATCTCTAAATCTGACAATTGAGAGTTTAATGCACTAGATTCTCTTTCACATTTATTAACATTTGCAAACCAATTACTTCCATGTTCAATTGAGTCACACTCTGTTTCCTTTTCATCTATTTTTGCATTTAATTCTTCTTTTTCATTTTTTATTTCTTCTAATCTTTGTTGATCTTGTACTTTCTTTTGTTCTACTTGTTTATATATTTTATTATAATTTTCTTCATTTGTTTTTTTAGCATTATTTGATAATACTAATCCTGTAGTTATTAATCCTGTTCCTATTAATATTCCAGCTATTAATATAATTAAAGCTATTTTTTTAATTTTCTTTTTTGATTTTTCATAGTTTTCTTCTGTTAAAAATTCTTTCTTTTCCATACTATTTTCACTCCTTTATTCATTATTCATATTTGAATTTATATTATCATTATTACTAGTAGTAATATTATCTATATTTGGTGTTGGACTATCATCTATTATATCTATTATTTCTTCATTTGATTCTTCAATTGGCATTTCATTATTTTCTATATTGTTTTGTTGTTGAAAGTCAATGTTATCTTGTGTATTCAATTCTTTTGGTGGAGTATTATCAATATTATTTTTATTGTTTTTATTTTTCTTTTTAATAAAATAGAATACTATTAAACCTATAATTATTAATAATTCTATAATAGTAAATACTACAAAGATATTAAAGCTATTATCTTTTTTATCATTATTAGTTTTAATATTAGTTTTAATGTTTGATTCTACATTTTTTATATTTGACATAGTTATTAAATAATTATTGCCATTTGTAGTAGAAAATTCTATATATCCATCTTTAACTATTAAATTATCTTCAATTTTTACTAATTTATTATTAACTTTATCATAGTAATATATATTTAGTTTATCACCATTATTATATTTATCACCAACATATAATTTTATTTTTGTTCCTTCTGGTAAATTATTATTAATTATTATTTGTTTTCCATCTGCATAATTTGATAATTCGTTTATTTCTTTTGATGGTTTTTTAATATCAATATTTAAGTTTAATTCTTTAGAATTATTTATTTTAGAACCATCTAATAAAATACTATAAAGTAATTTATTGTTATTATCATAGTAATCAAAATTAATTTTTTTACCACTCTTTTTAATTTTATCTATATCGTTTGATGATAATTTAGTATTAGCATCTACTTTTATATTAGCTTCTTTAATATTAGAATCTTTTAATATATTATCTAAATCTTCTATAGTATAACTATCTTTTCTAGTTATTTTAATATTTATTTTGTTTTGTGTACCTGATTGTGAAGTAACAATTATTTCAATATTATTTTCCCCTACTTTTAATTCATGTGTTCCTGTACCTGTTATTTTTGCATTAATATCTTCTGCTACTGCTTTAATATTAACTTTATCTGTACTATATGGAACTGTTAATGTGTAATTATTTTTATCAACTTTGTTTAAGTTGAAACCTTCGACTTCTAAACTAGTAAGATCTACATTTGATGATTTATTATTTGTATTAGATGATGGTTTATTATTGTTTGTATTTGAGTTATTATTTGTACCACCTGTACTTGGTGATGGATTAGGTTTTGGTGTAGATTTTCCTACTACATTAACATTTATTGTATATGTTTTTCCTGTTAAATCTTCATCATCATAACTTGTAACGTCAGTTGTATATACTTTTATAGAAGTCGACCCAACACTATTTGCTTTAACAGTTATAGTTACACTATTCATATCTAAAAATTCACTAGTACTAGAGATACTTGCAATGCTAGAATTATTTGTTGAAATATCAACTCTACCTGCACAATTATCTGCATTTATGGTAAATGTGGCACTACTACCTTTAGTTATAGTTAAGTTTGTTGTAGAAACACTTATACTACCTCTTGCAAGTACATTTATCGGTATCATTAGTAATATTAGTGCAAGGGTTAGAAATATATTTTTTAACTTCTTCATAAAATTTTCTCCTATCATACTTACTATTCAATAAACTCTGTTCCCATAATGTGTTTTCTAATCTTGATGTAATCTTTTGAAGTAATAACTTCATCTAGGTTAATATCTGCTGCATAGAATAATGTTTTATCAGTTATTACTTCAGATCCCATTATATGCTTTCTAATTTTAATATAGTCTTTTGAAGTTATTTCACCATCCCCATTTATATCTCCTGCTAAAGCAATTTTATAATCAAAATCTTTTGTATTATTTATTTTAATTCTTACTATATCTTTTGTCTTAACATCATCTGAAGTAGTTAATTCATTACTTGATTCGTAATGAGAATATGCTATTTCATTAGCAAAATAATTAAATCTTTCAATTATTTTAGAAAAACTTTTATTTTTTGTTATTACTACATTATCTCTAATTGATAGTGGAGGATTAACACCTCTTATACCATATATTTTTACTTTATTACTTCCCATTAAAGTTTCATAACCTTCAGCAGTTACCTTGTATTTAACTGTGTATTCACCAACAAACATGAACGAAGGTACCTTACTTCCATAGTCTGTATCATCAACGGAATACTCTATTTCATAATCATCTATATCCAATTTAATATCAAGTGAATGTAATTGACCATCATATATACCCTCATAATCTTTTGTATAATTAAATATTATATTGGTATTATATACATTAACTGATAATTCAATATTTTCAATCACTTCATAATTTTCAGTATCTTCTGGTGTATATTTTGCTAGAAATGTTTGTTCACCTACTTCTGTTATTGTTTGATTTTTATCCATCCACTCAAATCCTGTTGGTAAATCTATATCACTTAATTTCATGTTTACTTTTGCTTTTAGATTATTTGGCTTTTCATAATTAGGTGTTGCTTTTGATACATTTACATTTACATTTTTTTCATAAGTTTCATTATATATATCATTAATTATTACTGTGTAATATGAATGATTAAATCTAAAACTATCTAAATTATTTATATATTTAATTGTATATCCATCTGTTATAGTTTTACTATTAGTTTCTTCTTTATATTCGTTATCTTTATTATATCCTTTTTCAAAATTTAAAGATATTGAACTTATGTCACTGCTAGTAACTTTTTCAAATGCTTTATATGATGTTTTATTTGCATTAATAGTTATTTCTGGATTTAAGGTTTCATATTTTATTTTATTATTTTTTGCATATTCTTTTGCATAAGCATCACTGTATGTATAAATTGTTAAATCTATTTTTTCTTGTTGTGTATTTTTATCAAAAGAATTTGTAGCTATTGAATCGACTGATCTTGGAATATAAACTTCTTTTAATTTTTTACAAGCATAAAAAGCATGATCTTTAATTTCTTTAACTTTTTTTGGAATAATAATACTATTTATACCACTATTTACAAATGCCATTGCATTTATTTGTTCAATTGATTCTGGTAAATTAACCGTTTCAAGATTTTCACAATTAAAGAAGGTATTGGATTCAATTGTTTTAACACCATCTGGAATATCAATACTCTTAATATTAGTTCCAGAAAAAGCATTACTGCCTATATATGTAATACTTTCAGGTATATTTATATGTTCAAGTTTAGAACATCCAGAGAAAGCACCATTTTCTATTCTAGTAATTTTTTCTGCTAATTTAATGTTATCCAAGAATTCACAACCTGAAAAAGCTTGAGAACCAATTTTAGAAATCACACCATTAAATGTCGTAAGTTTGTAATTATACATAAAAGCATTTTCATTAATTTCTATTTCTGGACTGTTTATTATTACTTTTTCTAATGTAGATTTTGAATCTTGTGATAATATTTTTTCAGCACGAAAAACATTTTTTCCAATTTTAGATATTGTTTTTGGTAAATTTATAATTTTAAAGTATTCAAAATCTTTTGAATTTTTAAACATATCTGAACTACTACTTGATGTTGAATCTGCTAATGATACTACATTATATTCGTTAATTGTTTCAGGAAAATATAAACTAAGATATTTTTGATTATTATCTTTGTAATGTGTTAATTCTATATTAGATGAATCAAGAATATTATATTCCCAGCCTACATCTTCAAATCTCGGATTTGTTATATTAAAGGCTTCCGTTAAACCATCATATTTAATTGTTACAGTTTGTTGGGTATTACTATTTGGATTATATCCTTCTATTTCTATATTCTCTAATTTACCCAAAGTCCTTGTTATTTTTCTACCGTCATTATAGTGAATTAAAATTTCTGTTGGAAATAAATTATTTACACTATAATAATTATAGTCTGTTGTTTTAATGTTAGTTACTTCTATTTTAGTTATTTCAGTTGCACTTTTAGAAAATATACCATATTCATCACATTCATCTTCTTGACTATTATCACAAAATTTAGCATTATTAAATGAGATTAATCCATATCCATAGTATTCATCCCATCCTTCATCACCTAAATCTTGAGCATATATTTTTAATAATTCGATTGCATCATCAATTGTAAGGTCTTTATTAAGTGATTTTAAAATTGCTACTGAACTTACTGCATGTGGTGTAGCCATAGAAGTTCCACTCATTTTTCCATTAATACTTTCTATATCTGTTCCAGGGGCAGTAAAAGTTATATATCTTCCATAATTTGAAAAATCAGATTTATTTAAAGACGAATCTACTGAAGAAATAGCAATTGTAGTATCAAGAGCTGCAGGATATGATTTATCAGATGTGCTTTCATTACCTGCTGCAGCAACACTTATTATATTTTGTTCTTTTGCTGCTTCTATTGCACTATCAAGTGCTAAATCGTTTCTTTCTGAGCCAAAGCTCATGTTAATAACATCTGCTTTTTTGTCTTGAACTATATAATTTACTGCTGCTACTATTTTAACTGTATCAATAGATTTATCATCTGATACTTTAACTGGTAAAATTTTAACGTTATTTGGTGTACTTTCAGCAATTGTTCCAGCTATATGTGTACCATGTCCATAATTATCAAACATATCACTATCTGAAGTTAGTATATTATAAGTTTTTTCTATTTTTCCTGAATAATTTTCATTAAATAAATCCATATCACAACCTGTATCTATTATTGCTACTGTAATATCATTTAATTTTTGTGAATTAGCAAATTCAATTGCATCATCTAGTCCCATTTTTTCTACTCCCCAAGAATTATAATTTCCATCTACATTTGAAAAAGTATAAGTTATATTTTCTTGTACAATAATAGAAGGATCATTTTTTAATTTATTAAATGCTTTATCTTTATTTTTCAAATTGTCATATTGTAGGATATATTGATTATTAGGAGCATCAATTATTTTTTTAGCTCCGTATGTTTCTTTTAATTTTTCTTCAGATATTACAATTAATATATTGTCTTTTTCATCTTCTTTTATTTCTGATACTTCTTTAAAATAATTATTCATAAATTCTTTTGGTAATTTTGAAATATTTATTAGGTCATCAGTTAGTTTATTATTATTTAATAATTTATGTTTAAAATAAAAGCAACAAGTTATTGAACCAATTAAAAAGATTACTAAAAAGGCACTGATATACAATCTTTTTTTCATACTGCTAAACCTCTCTTACTCTGGGATAATTATATCATTTATTGACACCCTTTTTCAACTGATATAACGACAATTTTTTAAAGAAAAAAACTAACAATTTTGCTAGTTTCTATTTTTGTATATTTATTACTATTTGATGAGTAGTACCCATGTCTTGTTCATCAACATTAATTATATATCCATTGTTTTGTAAATTAACTACTGTATTTCTTATAACTGCAACTGCACCTGTTATATCTTGTTGAGCTATAAATGATGTAGGTTGAGCCTCAGTCATTGGAGGCATACCAGTAAGGCCTGCTTGATTAGGTGAACCAAATGCAGGTGGTTCTTGCATGAAATTGTTATTTGGTTCTATTTGATGTTCATTTATATTTGGATTACCAAATTGATTTGGATCAAATGTAGCATTATTAGGGTTAAATGTATTACCCATATTCATATTTGCTGCTTCATCATCTAAGTTGTTAAAGAACCTTCCTCCTATTGATTCATTATTTTGTTGTGCCATACCATTTTGCATTCCCATTTGATTTGGATCTTGCATTATTGCTGGATTATTTGGAACATCTTGATTCATTGGAGTTCCACCAAATACTGGAGGCTCACTTGGTTGTGATGGTTGTGGTATTGGTTGATTATTTATATCCAAAGGATTTGGAACATCACTAATAGGCATTTGATTTAAATTATTTTGGTTATTTATATTTGAATTTTCTTGATTAATGTTATTATCAATTGGTGGTGCATCAACATTATTTTGATTCATATCTTGTTCACCTTCAATACTTATAGGAGTTGGTTCTACTTCAATATTTGGTGTATCAACATTATCTGTACTTGCTTCAGGTGAAGCTGGAGTATCTATTTGAAAATCTATTATTTCACTATCTTCTTCTGTATCTTGTGGTGTATCATTTCCTAACATGTTTTTAATTTCATTATCAGTTTCTCTAACAGTAAGTCTATTTTCAATTATTTTATTTAACATTTCATTTTGAGCAGTTTTATCTTTTAATTTTAATAAACTTCTTGCATGTCTTTCTGATATTTTAGTATCGAGTAATGCTTGTTGAGCTTCATCACTTAAATTTAATAATCTTAATTTGTTAGATACTGTTGATTGAGTCTTACCTACTCTTTTAGCTAATTCTTCTTGATTCATTTGTCCTAATTCTAATATTTTTTCATAAGATTTTGCTTCTTCTATTGCAGTTAAATCTTTTCTTTGTATGTTTTCAACTAAAGCTATTTCTGCACTATCTGCATCATTTATTTCCATAACAATTGATGGAACAGTTTTAAGACCTATTATATTTGCAGCTTTAAATCTTCTTTCACCTGCAATTATTTCATACTTATCTCCTAGTTTTCTTAAAACTAATGGTTGAATTAGGCCATGTTGTCTAATTGAATCAGCTAATTCGTTTAATGATTCTTCATCAAAGTTTTTTCTAGGTTGAAATCTGTTAGGAATAATATCATTAACACTTATTTGTTCAACTTGATTGTTCATAGGACCCCTCCTTATTCTATCTATTATTGTATCTTTTTTTCATTATTTTTACAATGGATTTTTTTTAATTTGTTCAAATTTTCTTGGATACTTTTCATCTGTTTTACTTATTTTTTTAAATTTTATTAGTGTTCTCTTACTATTTTCTATTGGAAGAGTAAATTCTTTTATACTATCTAGTTTACAGTTTAACTTTTTACAAGCACTATCTATATTGTTTAATTCATCATTAATATTTGCTTTTAGTGCAATGAAGTATCCATTAATTTTAGTTAGTGGCATTGCAAGTTCTATAAGTGTATTTGTTTTTGCAACTGCACGTGCTACTACCAAATCGTATTTTTCTCGTTTCTTAAAATCTTCTATTCTTGTATGTATTGCTTCTATATCTTTTAAGTTTAATTTAGCTATTACATCATTTAGAAAATTAATTCTTTTTTGTAATGAATCAATTAATGTTACTTTAATATTTGGAAAAAGTATTTTAATAGGAATTCCAGGAAAACCTGCACCACTACCCATATCGCATAATGTATTTATGTTTTCTAAATTAATTGATAGATTTAGGGTTAGTGAATCATAAAAATGTTTTAAGTAAACATCTTTTTCTTCTGTTATTCCTGTTAAGTTCATTACTTTGTTATATTCTATTAACATTTTATAATATGTATCAAACATATTTAATTGTTCATCTGTAATTTGTATGTTTAAATCTTTTAAATAAGTAATAAATTCATTCTTATTCATTAGTAACCACCTTTTTTTAAATACACAGATAATATGGATATATCTGATGGATTAACTCCACTTATACGTGATGCTTGTCCAATTGATTTTGGTCTTACTTCTATTAATTTTTGTCTTGCTTCTGATGCAAGATTTGGTATTTTTTTATAATCTATATCTTCAGGTATTTTTTTATTTTCTAATTTCAACATTTTTTCTGCTTCTCTTATAGCTTTTTTTATGTATCCATCATATTTAATATTTATTTCTACTTGTTCTTTTATTTCATCTGTATAATCTATATTTTTAAAATGAGTTAATTTATCTATTGTTATTTCTGGTCTTTTTAATAGTTCATAAAGTGTTATACCATCTTTTATTTCAGCACTATCTAATTCTTTTAAATATTCATTTACTTCTTTAGTTGGTGTAACTTTTATACTTTGTAGTTCTTCTTCTAATTTCTTAATTGATTCTATTTTTTCATCTAGTTTTTTCTTTCTTTCTTCACTAATTAATCCTACTTCATAACCATAATTACTTAATCTTAAATCTGCATTATCATGTCTTAATAATAATCTAAATTCTGCTCTTGAAGTTAATAATCTATACGGTTCTTTTGTACCTTTTGTAACTAAATCGTCTATTAACACACCAATATAAGCTTCATTTCTTTTAAGTATTAATGGTTCTTTACCTTCTAGTTTTAGCGAAGCATTTATTCCTGCAATTAAACCTTGAGCTGCTGCTTCTTCATAACCACTTGTTCCGTTTATTTGTCCTGCAGTAAATAAATTTTCTACTAATTTTGTTTCAAGTGAAGCATTTATTTGTAATGGATTAATCGCATCATATTCTATTGCATAAGCATATTTTAATATTTTAACGTTTTCTAATCCTTCAATACTATGTACCATATTCTCTTGTACATCATAAGGCATACTAGTAGAAAATCCTTGTAAGTATATATCATCATAATATAAGCTTTCTGGCTCTAAAAATAATTGATGTCTATTTTTATCACTAAATCTTACTACTTTATCTTCTATTGATGGGCAGTATCTTGGACCAATTCCTTTTGCATATCCACCATACATACTTGATCTATTTAAATTATCCATTATTATTTTGTGAGTTTTTTCATTTGTATAAACTAAATAACATGGTTCTTGTTTATCTATATCGTAAGTTGGATTTGTTTCATAACTAAAACTCCATCTTACTTTATCTCCATCTTCTCTTCTAGTTTTAGAGTAATCTATAGTTGCTCTATCAAGTCTTGGTGGTGTTCCTGTTTTAAGTCTTTGAATATCGAATCCTAATTCTTTTAAATCATCACTTAAAAACATAGATGGTCTTTGATTATTAGGACCTTTTCTTGTTCTAGTATCCCCTACTAAAATATCAGCTTTTAAATATGTTCCTGTTGTAAGTATTACTGTATCTGCATATATTTTTTCTCCACCTGCAAGAACTATACCTTTTATTTTTTTATCTTCAACTATTAAGTGTTCAACCATATCTTCTAATAAGGTTAAGTTTTCAGTAGATTTTAAAGTTTCTTGCATATTTTTTGGATAAGTTATTTTATCTGCTTGGGCACGTAAGCTTCTTACAGCTGGTCCTTTAGATGAATTAAGCATTTTGATTTGTATATGACTTTTATCTGCATTTTTACCCATTTCTCCACCTAAGGCATCTATTTCTCTTACAACTATACCTTTCGCACTTCCACCTATTGATGGATTACATGGCATATCTGCAATATTATTTATATTTCCTGTTATAAGTAGAGTTTTATGACCAATTCGTGCACATGCTAATGATGCTTCACAACCAGCATGTCCACCACCTACTACAATTACTTCGTATTTCATTTGTAACCACTTCCTAAAAAATACTTCGTACATATTATACTACATATTTTTCCATTTTTATTTATTTTTTTAAATATAAAAATATCTAGAAATAATAATAAATCTAGATAATTTTTATAAATATTTAATACTATTTTCCCAAGCAAAACTTACTAAATAATTCATCTAATAATTCATCATGATATGTTTCACCAGTAATCTCTCCAAGTAAATCCCATATTGCTTTTAAGTCTATTGCAATTATATCTGTTGGGATATCTTCTTTAATTGCTTTATTTATATCATCTATTTTATTTAAACATTTTTTTAATATAGAAATACTTCTAGCATTACTTAAATAAGTTAAATCTTTTTCTTCGATTTTACCTAAGTTAAATATTTCCACTATTTTATTTTTAAGTTCATTTAAACCATTACTATTTATAGTATTAGTAAATATTATTTCATCTTTATTGAATCTAGATATATCAAGTTTGTTTTCTAAATCATTCTTATTAATAACTATTATTCTATTTTTATCTTTAGTTTCATCTAAAAGTTCTAAATCATTATCAGTTAGTTCTTCATTATTATTAAGTACTATCATTGCAAGATCAACATCATTTAAAATTTTCTTACTCTTCTCTACTCCAATTTTTTCTACAATATTTTCAGTATTTCTAATACCTGCAGTATCTATTAAATTTATCATAATACCATTAAACAAGAAACTACCTTCTACTATATCCCTTGTTGTACCTTCTATATTTGTAACTATTGCTTTATCTTCATTTAATAGTCCATTTAATATACTACTTTTACCAACGTTTGGTCTACCGAATATACCAACTGTTATACCCTCTTTTATCATTTTTGTATTTTCGCTTTTTTCTAATATTTCATTTAATTTAGATTTAATATATTTAATTTTTTCTTTTAATAATTCATTAGTATATTCAATTGCATCTTCATATTCAGGATAGTCTATGTTTACTTCAATATTAGCTAAAACTTCTATTATACTTTGTCTTAAATCTTTTATTATTCCTGATATTTTTCCTTCAATACCATTTATTGCCATCTTTCTTGTTAGTTCTGTTTTTGAATTAATTATATCCATTATAGATTCTGCTTCAACTAAGTCTATTCTACCATTTAAAAATGCTCTTTTAGTAAATTCTCCCGGTTCTGCAAGCCTACAACCATTATTTAAAAGTAATTCTAATATTTTATTAGTTGTAGACATTCCCCCATGTGAATTTATTTCTACTACATCTTCTTTAGTAAATGTTTTAGGTGATTTCATTATAGAAATTAAAACTTCATCTATAATTTCGCCTTTATCTATAATATATCCATAATGTATTGTGTGAGTTTCTACTTTTGTTAGGTCTTTACCTTTAAATATCTTATTAACAATATTTATTGCATCATCTCCACTTACTCTAATTATAGATATTGCGCCTACTCCTAAAGATGTTGAAATTGCAGCTATTGTATTATTCATACTTTATGACTCCTTCCTATTAAGTCCTAAATATTTGGGTAAATTCTTAGGTGATTTTAATATTTCTAAAGAACAATATTTATCTACTATATTTATTACCCAAGATTCTTTATATTTAGGAGGTTTTATATTAAGTGGAAACATGTGTTTTAATATTATATCTTCTATCTTTTCATTCATAAACTCATCAAAATGTAACTTTGAATTATCTTTAGCTTCTTTTGCATGAACAAAGCCATGCTTTTTAAAAAAAGGTTTATTTTTATTTGAAGTTGTTTGCCAGTCGTTATAGTAAAAATCGTGTAATAAGCCACCTATTGCGGCTGATTTATAATCCCAATTTAATTTTTTTGTAATTTTATATGAATAAATAGATACCATAAGACTATGTAAGAATACGGATTTATTTTCGTGATGATGATAATTTAATCTTTTCTTAAATTCATCATTTTCTAATATATCTTTGACAATCATGTAGTATTCATTATCTATATTTAATAAAATTTGATTTATTTTATCTTGTTCATTATTTGCCATGTTACCACTCTTTTCAAAAAGTTTTAAAAAGAAACCTTAATTGGTTTCTATTCATTTATTGGTTTAATTACTACATATCTATTTGGTTCTTCTCCCATACTTTCAGTAGTAACACCTCTAAAATTTGAAAGTATACTATGTACTACTCTTCTTTGATAAGAATTCATAGGATCTAACTTAGCTTCTATTTTACTTCTTGAAACTTCTTTTGCTGTTTTCTTAGCTAAAAATTCTATGTTCTTAATTTGCTTTTCTTTATAGTTTTCTACGTCTAGTAATATATTCATTTTAGTATTATATTTATTTTGCAATATTTGTTTTACTATATGTTGTAGTGCAGATAATGTTTGTCCATTTTTCCCAATTAAAATCGGATTATGTTCTGAATACATTTTCATATTTATAGTATTATTTCTAACTTTAATAGCAATTTGTACATCTATTCCCATAGATTTTGTTATATTTATTAGAAAATCGTTTATGTCAGTTACTACATCATCTTTTTTAATTACTTCAATTTCCACCTTTTTACTAAATAACCCTTGTTTTTTATCCTTTTCAATAATTATTAAATCATCTTTGCTTATTCCTAAATCTTTTGTTGCCTCATTAATTGCTTGTTCTAATGTTTTTCCTGAATACTCATATTTTTCCATAATTATTTAGATACCTCTTTCTTAACCCATAGGTTTTGTAATATTGTAAATACAGAAGTTGCGATCCAATATATTGCAATTGCAGTTGGCAAACTGAATGATGCCACTGTAATAAATATGATCATAAATCTAGTCATAAATTTCATTTGTTTTTCTTGATCAGCTGTTGTTGCAGTTGCGTTAAGTTTAAATGAGAAGTATGTTGTTAAAATAATTAAGGCTATTAATATAAGATAGTAATATTCTCCTTTTGCCAAAGCTACAAGTGGGTTTGTTCCTAAATGTAATCCTAAGAACTTATCTTCAAATAGTGCTGGTACTCTATTTACCGCTTCTAAGAATGCAAAGAATACAGGTATTTGTAATAGTGAGAATAGACATCCAGACATTGGATTAATATTATATTTCTTATATATAGCAAGTTGTTCTTGTGTTTTTTGCATCATTACTTGTTGATCATCTTGTGGTTTATTTTTGTATTTCTTTTCTAACTTTTCTAAATCAGGTTGTGCTTTTTTCATATTTTCAGATTGCATAGCAGTTTTCTTTGTAATTGGTAATGTTACTAATCTTATTAATATACTAACTATTAGTATACCTAAACCATAACTTTTAAGTAAGTTACCTATTTTAATAACTAACCATGCAAGAGGTTTAACAAATATACTAGTCCATAATCCTTCATATCCACCTGATGTTACTTTAAAATCTTTACATTCTACTAGTTTGTCTACATTAACTTTATTATCCTTATATATATCTATAACATCTTTATTTGTGGGCCTACATAATATATTTTCATTTAATGTTTGACCAGTTTTTTCATAAGTAACTACTTTATTATCTTTTCTTAATGTTTTAGTACATCCTGTTACAAAAAACATTGCACATAATAAAATTAATAATATTTTTTTCTTATTCTTCATTGTATCATCTATCCTATTCTAATGTTTTGAGTAAATTTAATAATTGTTGTTCCATTTCTTTGAAATTACAATCTAATATTTCTCTTCTTACTATTATAATATAATCTTTGTTATTTTTAAATAGATTTTTGTTTTTATCTATAATATTTTTTAATTGTCTTTTTATTTTATTTCTAGTTACTGCATTTCCTATTCTTTTTCCAACGGATAATCCAAATCTTGCTATATTTAAATTATTATCATTATAATATATAGAATAAAATTTATTATATATTCTTTTTTTTGTTTCAAGTATTTTTTTAAAATCTTGGTTTTTTTTAACGATTTCATTTTTTTTCATGGAATAACACCTTCTTACAATATTTATAGTAAAAAACCACTGATGATCAGTGGCATGTATTACTTACTAAGTCTTTTACGACCTTTTCTTCTTCTTTTTGATATAATACCAGATTTAACACGTGAGAAAAATCCATGTTTCTTTTGTTTTTTTCTGTTATTTGGTTGATATGTTCTTTTCATTTTTGCATACACCTCCATTACTAAAAAGTTTTTCGAACGCATTTATAATTATAAGGAAATATAATATTTTGTCAATAGATTATATTCCTTTTTTTTAGTTTTTAAAACATTATTAAGTTTAATTTTACAAATTATTTAAAAATAAAAATATCATTTATAATATTAATTCTTCAACAAAATTGTTGAAAAAATATTTCCCGGGAAATATTTTATTTCCCGGGAAATATTTTATTTCCCAAATCCACAGGTATCTGTGGAAAACTATACTATATTTTTATAGTTTTTATAGAGTTTTCCACAGTTTCAACAGCTATGTTGATAAATTTTACCACAAGTGTGTTTAATTTATCAACAAGAATGTGTATAATTTAATATTTATATTATAAAATATTAAATTTTGCTGTGGAAAAGTCTGTGAATATTAAATTTTCTTTAATTTTTTTCATATTTTTGTTTTCTTTTCAACAGTTTTAGTTTAAAATATTAATTAGATTGGAATACTTTATTGGAGGTGATTGGTTATGAACACGGAAGTAATATGGCAAAACTTTTTACAAAAAATAAAAGAACAGATTACTTCCTTAGCATTCGATACCTGGTTTAAAGATACTAAACTGATAGAATTAAAAGATGGAAAAGCAAAAATTGTTGTTCCTATGCATGTGCATAAAAAGCATCTAATTGAAAATTATACAGATATGATACAGAACACATTAAATATTATTACTGGAACTAATTTTGATTTAGAATTTATTTTAGAAGAAGAATTAAATGATGAAAACGATGTCGACATAGATGTGGATATGATAGGAGTTCCAACGGTTAAGAGTAAAGTCGATACTAACCTTAATCCAAACTATGTATTTGAAAATTTTATAGTAGGAGAGAGTAATAGATTTGCTCATGCGGCAGCTTTATCTGTAGCTGAAAATCCTGGTAAGATGTACAATCCACTATTTATATATGGAAAAAGTGGTTTAGGAAAAACCCATCTAATGCATGCAATAGGTAATTATATTACAAGTAATTCATCTAAAAATGTATTATATGTTACAAGTGATCAATTTATTGAAGATTTTGTTGGTATTAATAAAAAAGATAAAAAAGGAACTAACTTTGATTATGTTGATTATTTTAAAAATAAATATAGGAACATAGATGTACTTATTATAGATGACATACAATTCTTAGGAAGTGCGACGCAAACACAACAGGAATTTTTCCATACATTTAATAAATTATATGACGATAATAAGCAAATAATTATATCGTCAGATAGATCACCTGATGATTTAAAAATACTTGAAGATAGACTAAGAACTAGGTTTAGCTGGGGATTATCAGTTAATATATTTCCACCTGATTTTGAACTTAGAAAAAATATATTAATAAAGAAAATAACAGGACAGTCAATGGGTAATGATGTACCAGATGATGTGATAGAATATATTGCTAATAATTGCCAATCTGATGTAAGACAACTTGAGGGGGCAGTAACTAGACTTTTTGCTTATGCAACTATGATGAATGGTAGTGATATAACCTTGGAACTTGCAGTAGATGCCTTAAAAGATTACTTACATAAGTCTATTGGTGTAAAAAATAGTGTTCAAAGAATACAAAGAGTAGTTGCTGATTATTATCAAATATCAGTAGATGATTTAAAAAGTAAAAAACGTCATGTTTCAATTGCTTATCCAAGACAGATTGCGATGTATTTAACTAGAACTTTAACAGATGAATCATTTCCTAAAATAGGTACTGAATTTGGTGGAAGAGATCATTCAACTGTAATACACTCAGTTGAAAAAATAAAAGAAGAGATGAAGAATAATAAACAATTAAAAAATTTAATAACAACATTAAAAGAGCAGATTAAATAACAGTCTTGTGGATAAGAAGAGAATTTTCGACAACTTTTGCACAACTAAAAATATAAAAATAGTTCATTTTTAGGTTATTTTTTTAAGTTATCCACAGTTTCCACAGTAATAATAAAAATATTAATAAAAGAAAGAAAAAAGAAATATTAAAAATTAGGGAGGTTATTTTTATGAATTTGAAAATTAAAAAAGATATTTTATTAGAAAGTTTATTACATGTATCAAAGGCAATATCATCTAAGAATATAATTCCAGTTTTGTCTGGTATAAAGTTTGACTTAAAAAAAGAAGGGCTATATTTAACAGCTAGTGACAATGATATAACAATTCAATCATTTATAGCAAGTAAAGATATAGATAGCATTGAAAAAGAGGGAAGCATAGTACTTCAAGGAAGATATATAGTAGAAATTATTAGAAAGTTACCTGGAAATGTTATTTCAATAGAAGTAATAGATGAATACAAAGTATGGATTCATTCAAAAACATCTGAATTTAATTTAAATGCAATTAATCCTAATGAATTTCCACAAACAAATTTAAATGATTCAAAAAATCCAATATATATGGATAAAACATCATTTAAAAATATATTACTTCAAACATCATTTGCTACTTCAACACAAGAGTCACGTCCTTTATTAACAGGTATTAATTTTAAAATAGAAGAAAATAAATTGGAATGTACAGCTACTGATTCATATAGACTTGCTAAAAGTATAATAGATATAGATACAACAGTTGAAAATCCTATAAATATAGTTATTCCTTGTAGAAATTTAATAGAATTACTAAAAATCTTAAAAGAAGATAATAAAAAATTAGAATTTCATGTGTTTAGTAATAGAATATTATTTAAATTTGATAATATATTGTTTCAATCAAGATTACTTAATGGAACTTATCCAGATACATCAAAGCTGATACCAGATGAATTCTTAATAAAAATGGTAGCTCCAACACAAGAATTATTAGATGTAATAGATAGGGCATCGCTTTTATCAAGTGATAGAGATAAAAATACAATAAAATTAGAAACTAAAAATAATAAAATGATAATTTCATCAAATGCGCCAGAAATAGGAAGAGTAGAAGAAACTTTAGACATAGTAAAAGAAACAGAAAACGATATAATAATCTCTTTTAGTTCTAAATATATGATGGACGCATTAGGGTCATTAACAACAAATAAAGTTGAATTATTATTCAATAGCGAAATAAAACCTATAATATTAAAAGAAGTAGGTAATGATAAAATTACTCAATTAATTTTACCAATTCGTACATATTAATCACTAAAAAGTTGGATTTTGCGACATTTTTCGACAATTTTCGACTTTTTTTTATGTTATAAAAAGAATGAAAGCAGATTTTTTGCGTTATATATAAGTGTAAGCAATCTGCTCAAGAGTAGGGGGTGAAATAATGAATTGCTACGAAATAAATGAGGAAACATTAGCTATATTACCTTATGGAGATACACAAAGTAAAATAATTGAAAAATATAAGGAATTTATAGTTAATAAAACTCCTTATGAAATTATAACTTACAGTTGTTTATATTTTGGCAGTTCCTATGAAGGAAGAATTTCAGCAACTAAGTACCTTCTTGGAATATCATATAAATCACCAATTGTAATAGAAGAATCTCGCAATTTAATTTTCTTTCCAACAAACTCGCCAAAATTACAAGACTGTAGCTGGATTTCTTTGAAAAGTATAGTAGACTATAAGAGAAATAATAGTAAATCAATGATATTATTTGATAATAACGTTAGATTACCACTTGATATTTCTTATGGTTCTCTAGAAAATCAAATTATGAGAGCTTCTAGGTTAGACTCTATGTTAAGAAACAACAGATAAATAAATTAAAAAAATAGGAAAAATTTTATATTTTACCTATTTTTTTAACTATAACCCTTGATTTTGTGATATAATTAATATGCGTATAGGAGTATTGATGAGGTATTAAGGTGGTTTTATGGGTAAAAAAATAGGCTTAAAATGGTTTTAACAAATATTTCATTAATTAATTTTAGAAATTATTCTAAAGTAGAATTAGATTTATGTAAAAATATAAATATACTTATCGGAAATAATGCCCAAGGAAAAACAAATATACTTGAATCAATATACGTTTTAGGAATTACAAAATCTCACAGATCTAATATAGATAATAATTTAATAAAAAATGGAGAAGAATTTTGCAAAATAAGAGGTAGGGTTACAACGAGTAATATATCTAGAAGATTAGAGTTTTTTTTATCTCTTATAAATAAAGAAAAAAAAGTATTTATTAATAATAATCAAATAAGAAAATTAACGAATTATATATCTAAATTTAATATAATAATATTTACTCCTGATGATTTAGAATTAGTAAAATCATCGCCAAATGTTAGAAGAAAGTTTCTAAATATAGAAATAGGGCAAATGGATAATAAATATTTAGATGTTGTAAATGATTATAATAAATTAGTAAAAACAAGAAATGAATATTTAAAACAATTAAATTATTCTAAGAAAAAAGATGATTTATATTTAAAAGTTTTAAATGAAAAAATAATAGAAAAAGCTTTGTATATTTATAAATTAAGATTTGAATTTATAGATTTAATTAATAAAAATATTGGTGAAATTTATAAGGATATAACAGGTGATTCTAATTTAAAAATAGAATATATAAACAATATTGGTGTGGATAAATACAGTGAAGATGAAATAAAAAGAAAATTAGAAGAAAAATTTAGATTAAACTTACAAAGAGAGATAATGCTTGGAGTTACACTTCATGGTCCACACAAGGATGATTTTTCATTTTTATTAAATGGAAATGATTTAAAGTTATTTGGTTCACAAGGTCAACAAAGAAGTTCAATATTATCTTTGAAACTTGCAGAAATTGATATATTTATTGATAAAACAAAAGAAAAACCAATATTACTTTTGGATGATATATTTAGTGAACTTGATGATATAAAGAAAAATAATTTGATAAAACATATTAATAGAGATATACAGACTATAATAACTACAACTGATTTAAATCAAATAAATAGTGAGTTATTAGAGGGTGCATATATATATAAAATAGATGATGGCAAAGTAGAAAGGCAATAGGTGATTTTAATGAAAGAAGAACATTATGATGCGTCCGATATACAGGTTCTAGAAGGCTTAGAAGCAGTAAGAAAAAGACCTGGTATGTATATAGGAAGTACAAGCGGAAGAGGATTACACCATTTAGTATGGGAAATAGTTGATAATGCAATAGATGAAGCTTTAGCTGGATATTGTGATGATATCGAAGTAATAATTAATCCTGATAATTCAGTAACAGTAAAGGATGATGGTAGAGGTATACCTGTTGGAATTCACAAGAAAACAGGTTTATCAACAGTAGAAACTGTTTATACTGTATTACATGCAGGTGGAAAATTTGGTGGTGGAGGATACAAAGTATCTGGTGGTCTACATGGTGTTGGTGCATCAGTAGTTAATGCATTAAGTAGCTGGGTAGAAGTAAAAGTTTATCAAGATTCTAAAATTCATCAAATTAGATTTGAAAATGGAGGACATACAGTAGAACCACTTGCAGTAGTTGGTGAATGTTCTCCTGATAGAACAGGTACAACTGTTACATTTAAACCGGATCCTGAAATATTTACTGAAACAACTGAATTTGATTACGAAACATTAAAGACAAGAATAAGAGAACTTGCTTTCTTAAATAAAGGACTTAGAATAATTTTATGTGATGATAGACCTAATATGCAGCAAAAAGAAGAGTTTGTATATGAAGGTGGAATTAGTGCTTATGTAGAATTATTAAATAAAAATAAAACACCAATTCATGAAGATATAATACATTTAGAAGGAAAAGAAGATGATATACAAATAGAAGTTGCTCTTCAATATAATTCTAGTTATACAGCTAATGTATATTCATTTGCTAATAATATTAATACACATGAAGGTGGAACTCATGAAGATGGAGTTAAACAAGCGCTAACAAGAATTATTAATAATTATGCTAGAAATAGTAAAATGTTAAAAGATAACGATGAAAATTTAAGTGGTGAAGATGTAAGAGAAGGTTTAACTATGATTATATCTTGTAAAATATCCGATCCACAATTTGAAGGACAAACTAAAACAAAACTAGGTAATAGTGAAGTTAAAAAGATTGCTTCAAATGTATTTTCTGAAGGATTTGAAAGATTTTTAATGGAAAATCCTCAAGATGCAAAGCTTATTGTAGAAAAATGTATGACTGCATCACGAGCAAGACTTGCTGCAAAAAAAGCTCGTGAAATGACAAGACGTAAGGGAGACCTTGATGTAACTAACTTCTATGGTAAACTTGCTGATTGTAAGAGTAAAGATGCTAGTGTATCAGAAATATTCTTAGTCGAAGGGGATTCTGCAGGTGGATCTGCAATTAAGGGTAGAGATGGTATGACACAAGCTATACTTCCTTTAAGAGGTAAGATTTTAAATGTAGAAAAAGCAAGACTTGATAGAGCTTTATCAAATGAAGAAATAAGAACAATTATAACTGCCTTTGGAACAGGTATTGGAGAAGATTTTGATTTAAGTAAATTAAGATACGATAAAATTATAATAATGACCGATGCCGATGTCGATGGAAGTCACATTAGGGTATTGTTGCTTACTTTATTCTATAGATTCTTTAAACCTATTGTTGAAGCTGGACATGTTTATGCAGCTCAACCACCATTATTTGTTATTAAGCATGGTAAAACAATTAAATATGTTCTTGATGAAAAAGAAAGAGATGAATACCTTGCTACATTATCTCCAAATACAAAATACGATATTGCGCGTATGAAAGGTTTAGGGGAAATGGATGCAGAAGAACTTAATGAAACAACAATGGATATTAATAAAAGAATTCTAAGGCAAATAACAGTTGATGATACAATGGCTGCAGATGAAGTGTTTTCTAAACTTATGGGTGAAGAGGTTGAACCTCGTCGTGAGTTTATTGAACAAAATGCAACTTATGTTGAAAATCTTGATGTATAGGAGGTTTTTTAGATGGACAGATTAGAACAAAATAATATAGTTAAAGAAGTAAGAGATTCATTCTTAGATTATTCAATGAGTGTCATAGTAGCACGTGCACTTCCTGATTTAAGAGATGGATTAAAACCTGTTCACCGTCGTATATTATATTCGATGTATGAATCTGGTTATACTCCTGATAAACCTCATAAGAAAAGTGCGAGAATAGTAGGGGATGTAATGGGAAAATACCATCCACATGGTGACTCTAGTATCTATGAAGCAATGGTACGTATGGCACAAGACTTTAGTTATAGATATGAACTTGTGGATGGACACGGAAACTTTGGTAATATCGAAGGTTATGGCGCAGCTGCGATGCGTTACACTGAATCTAGATTATCAAAAATTTCCCTTGAACTTCTTAGAAACATAAATAAAGATACAGTAGATTTTATTGATAACTTCGATGAATCAGAAAAAGAACCAACAGTTTTACCTTCAAGATTTCCGAATATTTTAGTAAATGGTACTATGGGTATTGCAGTTGGTATGGCAACTAATATTCCACCACATAACTTAGGTGAAGTAATAGATGGTTGTGTTGCTTATATTGATAATCCAGATATCGATGTTCCAGGATTAATGCAATATATTAAAGGACCTGACTTTCCTACAGGAGCTGTTATTTTAGGTAATAGTGGAATTAGAAAAGCTTATGAAACTGGTAGAGGAACAATTACTATCAGAAGTAGAGCTCATATAGAAGAAAATCATGGTAAACAATACATAATAGTTGATGAAGTACCTTATGGTGTTAATACTTTAGAACTTAAAAACAAAGTTGCAGAATTAGTACATAATAAAACTATTGATGGAATTACTGATTATCATGCGGATTTAAAAGATGGTATTAAAATAACTATTTCATTAAAAAGAGATGCAAATGCTCAAGTTGTTTTAAATAAATTATATAAACATACTGCTTTTCAAGTTAATTATGGTATTATTTTCTTAATGCTAGATCAAGGTGTTCCAAAAACTTTAGGATTAAAAGATATAATTGTTAAATATATAGATTACCAAAAAGAAATTATAATTAGAAGAACTAGATTTGATTTAGATAAAGCTGAAAAAAGAGTACATATCCTAGAAGGACTAAAGATAGCTTTAGATAATATTGATGAAGTAATTAAATTAATTAGAGGTTCTAAAGCGGATGAAGAAGCAAAAAGTGGACTTATGGAAAGATTTGGACTTTCTGAAGCTCAAGCTAACGCAATTCTTGAAATGCGTCTTAGAAGATTAACTGGTTTGGAACGCGAAAAAATAGAAGACGAATTAAAAGAATTAACTGAATTAATAGCTGAACTTAAATCTATTTTAGCTTCTGAAGAAAAAGTTTTAAGTATAATTAAAGAAGAGTTATTAGAAATCAAAGAAAAATATGGTGATGAAAGAAGAACAGATATAGATATGACAGCTATTGAATATATCGAAGATGAATCACTTATTCCAGAAGAAAATATTATTGTTGCTTTAACCAAGAATGGTTACATTAAGCGTACAACTACTGATACTTTCAAAGCACAAAGACGTGGTGGTGTAGGTATTAAAGGTATGAGTACAAATGAAGAAGATTTTGTTGACAATATGATTAATTTATCTTCTCACGATTATCTATTATTCTTTACTAATAAAGGTAAAGTTTATAGAATGAAAGGATACGAAGTTCCTGAATTTAGTAGGCAATCAAAAGGATTACCAATTATTAATTTATTATCAATAGAAAAAGACGAAAACATTAGTTCGATGCTAATGATTAAAAAAGATGAACAAGATGCAAAATATTTGCTATTTGTAACTAAAGATGGTGTAGTTAAGAGAACTAAGTTAGAAGAATTCGATAATATTAGAAATAATGGTAAGATAGCAATTACTCTAAAAGAAAATGATGAATTAATTAGTGTTAAGAAAACTACTGGAGATAACTTTATATTAATTGGATCTGATCAAGGAAGAATGGTAAGATTTAATGAAAATGAAGTTAGAGTAATGGGTAGAACTGCATCTGGTGTTAGAGGTATAAATATGCCAGAAGGTGCTAAATGTGTTGGTGCAGAAATATCTAATAGTGAAGATGAAATATTAATTGTTACTGAAAAAGGTTACGGAAAGCGTACAAAGGTTGAAGACTTTAGAGAAACAAGACGTGGTAGCAAGGGTGTTAAAGCACTTAATGTTACTGAAAAGAATGGAACTATAGTTGCATTTAAGATTGCAAATGATGATGAAGATGTTATGGTAGTAACAAATAGCGGAATTATTATTAGATTACCTATTAATCAAGTTTCTGTTTTAGGTAGAGTTACTCAAGGTGTTAGATTAATTAATTTAAAAGATAATCAAGTAGTAGCAACAGTTTCTACTGTTGTTAAAGAACAAGAATCTGATGAAGAAGAAGTCGAAGAATAGACTTCTTTTTTAATGTTTCACGTGAAACATAGGTAGAAATTCTAATAAAAAAATAAAATTTAACAAAAAAATATAATTAAATATTGAAATAAATACTATTGATTATAAAAATAAAACAATGTTTCACGTGAAACATAGGATTGAAATACTAATAAAATAATTGAGTTTAATCAAAACTATAATTAAATGTTAAAATAAATAATATTAATTATAAAAAAAAAGACAATGTTTCACGTGAAACATTAGATAGAAATGCAAATAAAATAATAAAACTTAATTAAAAATATAATTAAATGTTAAAATAAATAATATTAATTATGAAAACAAAAATAATGTTTCACGTGAAACATTAATTATATTTCTTGCATAATTAAAATAATTTATAATATAATATTAGTGCACAACAAATATGTTGGAACCAGGTCAGAATTGGAAGATAGCAGCCTTAACAACCTCTGTTTGTGTGTGCTTTTTTTATGGTGATGTTTATGAATAATAAATTTTTGAATGAAATAATTAAATTAGCAGAAAAAGCTGAGAAAAATAATTGCGTTCCAGTAGGTGCAATTGTAGTTAAAGATAATAAGATAATTAGTAAAGGCTATAATAAGAAAGAAAAAACTAACAATCCTATGGATCATGCAGAAATAATTGCAATTAAAAAAGCTTCTAAGAAAATTAAAAATTGGAGGATGCCAGATTGTGAAATTTATGTAACGATGAAACCATGTGCTATGTGTCAAAAAGTGATTGCTGAAAGTAGAATAATGAAAGTACACTACTTAATTGATAATAAAAAACAATCAAGCACAACAAATAATATTTTAAATAAAATAAATATGCAAAAAGAAAACGAACGTATATATGAAATAAATTATACTAAAATAATAACAAATTTTTTTAAAAAAAGACGATAAAATTATATTTATTAAAAGTTAACATGATATAATAACAAGAGATTCAAACTGATATAAAATTTTCACAAACCTGTTGATAAGAGCTTGACTTCGGGGGGGGGTTAATTTATAATAAAATTAAGGCTAGTGGATAA
>CANQLF010000002.1 GCA_947624635.1 uncultured Bacilli bacterium
CAACCAGGGTAGTATTTACTTTCAGACTAAATGCAACCCTAAACATTAAAGGTGGAATTTACTTTGAAATTTCAGGTTGCTCTTATTTTTTGAATTTCGGGTGAATTTTTGATTGACTTTGATAATATGATTTAGTATAATTTTATACGGTACATTTATTTTTATCCCACGTATTAAGTAGGCCCTGGGAAAGTTTACTTATTACTGATAAAAGAAAGGGAAGATTTAAAAATGCAATCATTTATGCAAAAAAAAGAAAATGTTGTTCGTAATTGGTATGTAATTGATGCTGCAAATAAACCACTTGGTCGTGTAGCAACAAAAGCTGCTACTATATTACGTGGAAAAAACAAACCAACATTTACTCCACATATTGACTGCGGAGATTACGTTATTATTATTAATGCTAGTAATGTTGCTTTAACAGGTAACAAACTAGAACAAAAAATGTATTATAATCATAGTGGATATCCAGGTGGATTAAGAGAAAGAACTGCTAAGACTATGAGAGAAAACTATCCAGTTGAAATGGTAGAAAGAGCAGTTAAAGGAATGCTTCCAAATGGAAGATTAGGACGTCAAATGGGTAAAAAATTATTTGTTTATGCTGGTGCTGAACACAATCAAAGTGCTCAAAAACCAGTGGAAATAGATATTGATTAGGAGGTTTTAATATGGCAAATAAAAAAGAATATTATGGTACAGGACGTAGAAAACGTTCTATAGCTAGAGTTACATTAGTTTCAGGTAAAGGTAAAATTACTGTTAATGGAAGAGATGTACACGAATATTTCCCATATGAAACATTAGTTATGGATTTAACCCAACCATTAGTTTATACTAATACTAATGAAATGTTTGACGTTGTAGTTGATGTTCATGGCGGTGGATTCTCAGGACAAACAGGAGCAATCAGACTTGGTATTACAAGAGCATTACTTGAATATGATAAAACTACTCCAGAAGATTCTGAAAATTCATTTAGAAAAGTACTTAAAGCACAAGGATTTATCACTAGAGATGCAAGAGTTAAAGAACGTAAGAAATACGGTCTTAAGAAAGCAAGACGTGCTCCACAATTTAGTAAACGTTAATAATAATGATTTTAAAAGCCTTATAGACATTGTTTATAAGGTTTTACTATAATAGAGGTGGTAGTATGATATTAGAAGATTTTGATGAATGCAAAACATCTACATTTGATCCATATGAAGTAGAAAATATTATTCCAAATTTTCCTAAAATTGGGATAAGTTGTTTTTCTAAAAAATTAATAGATAGGTATATAGAAATATTTAACGGTGAAAAAATAGCAGAATTTAAAAACGCAAATGGAAAAACACCTATTTATAAAATAAATTATGAAGGAAAAGAATTTGCTTTATTTATGTCTTTTATTGGAGCTTCTGCGTGTACTGGGGCTTATGAAGAAATATTAGCAATGGGCTTAGAAAAATTAATAATATTTGGTACATGTGGTGTATTAGATAGAAATATCGATGATTTAGCAATCATAATTCCTAATAGTGCGGTAAGAGATGAAGGAACAAGTTATCATTATATGAAAGCTAGTGATGAAATTAAAGTAAATGAAAAATATAAAGATGAATTTATAAAAATATTAAATGATAATAATATATCATATATAGAAGGTAAGGTGTGGACAACCGATGCACCATATAGGGAAACTAGAAGCAAAGTTTTAAAAAGAAAGGAACAAGGGTGTATATGTGTCGATATGGAATGTTCTGCAATAAATGCTGTAGCTAAATTTAGAGATAAAGATATATTTCAATTTTTTTATGCAGCAGATAATTTAGATAGTAAAAAATGGGATCAAAGAAGTCTAGGTGATGATAATAGATTATCAGAAAAAGAACAAATAATTTATCTTGCGCTAAACCTTGCCATTAAAATTTAGAAGGAGTATTTATGAATAAATTATATATAGTACGTCATGGCAAAACTGATTGGAATATTAAAGGATTATTACAAGGATTAACAGATATTCCATTAAATATGGAAGGTATTAAAGAAGTAAAAGATTTAAAAGAAAAACTAGATTTAAATGATATAGATATTTGTATTTCATCACCCTTAAAAAGAACAAAAATGACCGTACAAATACTTGTTGGTGATGAAAAGAAAATAATATATGATGATATGTTAAAGGAAAGAGCATTTGGAAATTATGAAGGTAAATCTATAGATTTTGATTTAATATACAAATTATGGAATTATAAATTAAATTATTCAGAAGAAAATATTGAAAGTCTTAAAAATTGTCTAAAGCGAGCTAAAAGATTTTTAGATAAAATTAAAAAAGAATATCCAGATAAAAATATATTAATAGTATCTCATGGTAGCTTTATTAAAGCGCTTCACTACAACTTAGTTGGATATGATGAAAATACTTCATTTCTTTCATTTAGTCCTAATAACGCCACCATATATTCATATGATTTTTACTAAATATAAAATAATATAAATAAATATTGAATATACTTTATTGAAAGAGGCATTATATGAAACTGAAAAAGCATATTTTAATATTTATTTTTATTATAACTTTTTTAATATTTTATAAAGTTGATGCAAAAATTACAGAAAAAGAATTTCCTTTATTTGGAAAATTAATCTATGTTGACCCAGGACATGGAGGAAGGGACCCAGGCGCTATATATAAAGACATATATGAGTCTCCAATTAATTTAGAAATATCAAAAGTATTAAAAGAAAAACTAGAAAGTCTTGGAGCGATAGTATACCTAACAAGAGCTGGAGAGTATGATATATCAAATCCTAATGCGTGGAATAAAAAAAATAGTGATTTACAAAATAGAGTTGATTTAATAGAAGAATCTAAGGCAAATTTATATCTATCAATCCATCTTAATGCAGATACGACAAGTAGATGGAAAGGGGCCCAAGTGTTTTATGATGACGTTAATAAAAATAATAAAGTTTTAGCTGAAACTATACAACAATCCTTTAAAAAAAATTTAAATAGCAATAGAAAAATAAAGGAGATTAGTACATATTATATGTATAGAAGAATTAAAAAAGTTCCAGGAGCACTATTGGAAGTTGGTTTTTTATCTAATCCAAATGAAAGATATTTACTACAAAAAAATAGTTATCAACAAAAAATTAGTGTTGCCATTAGTGAAGGAGTTGTAAATTTCTTTAAAAATTGAAAAAAATTTAAGAAAAAAGAAGAAAAGTTTCTTAAAAAAAGCGTTTATATAAGTAGAGGGATAAAAGTTATCAATCTGAAGTAGGAGGATTTTTATTTTCAAAAGTTATAATATTTTAATTTTAAACATGTGTTTTCACGTAGTATATTAGTGGTATATTCTATTAATTGTTATTATTATTTTTCATTTATCCAAAAAGTAACTTCCCAATATTTGAAAGTGTAATTTTTCTGATAACTTCCCTCTCACTTTCAATTTTTAATATTCAAAGTATTCAAGATTCCTATCATCATCACAATCTTTACCAGTTTTATATGAAATATTTGTAAATACTTTATCTAAATTCTTAATATTTTTTTCGTTATATAAAACTTCATTAACTCTATTAATAATAGATACTGCCTTATTTAATGCAATATGATATAACTCTATAAAAGAATAATTATAAGTTTCATATTGATCAAAAGGATGGTTCCATTCATTTTTTTCATTATTTAAATAATGCAATTTTCTTTTATAATTAACATGATAAGATAATTGCTCTTTATAAAGTTGTTTTTTAGGCAAGAAATAATCTAATAATATGTAAAATCTTCTTTTTATACCAGTCCTATCATATCTGAAAACTTTAAATATCCATTTCATTTGTTTAATAGATTTATAATATATATTAGAAAAATTATCAAAATTGTATACTTCTTTTGTTGTTTTATCTAAAAGTTTTTTAAACTTATCATCAAATTTATTAATATTAAAACAAAAATTATATAATTTAAATTCATGAGCTGGGATTTGTTCTCTTTGAAATATCATATAACAATCTAAATATAATTCTATATCTAAATGTAAAGATTTATATTTATAAGTTTCAGGATTCTTATAATCATATATTCCTGTTTTATAAATTATAAATGGATGAATAGTAGAGTCCATTACATAGTGACAAATAAATCCATACAAAAAGCTTATTGATTGTTTATTTTTATACAATTTATTATCAATTATATTATTAATAAGAGTCATAAAAAATTGTTTAGTTTTTGTATCATGAATTGCTCTAGGAAAAGTATTTCTCACAGTTTTATTTCCAAGTGGATTAGCTAAATTATAAAAATAAAAAGGATCTGGACCTTGGGCAAAAGTTTTTACGTATTCGATATCTATTTTTGATTTATATTTGTCATCTATTTTATCTAAAACATCTACTGCAAAATATGCGTGGGTTGCTGTACTAGGCATAATATCTCCTCCTTATTTTTAGTTATATAGAAATTATAACATAAATTATGGGAAATCATGGAAAAAAAATTAAAAAATATCTAAAGATATGATATAATCTATTCTAGGTGAGAATATGGCGGGGAAAGAATTTAAAAATTTGTCTGAGCAAATTGAAATAATGAAATCTAAAGGGCTAACAATAAATGACGAAAATACTGCACGTGTGATACTTCTTAGAGAAAATTACTTCTTTATAAATGGATATAGACATTTATTTATGAAATCAAATAATAATCGTAGATTTATAGAAGGTTCTACTTTTGATGAATTATATTCATTATTTACTTTTGATAGAAGATTTAGAAATATAATATTTAAAAATATTTTAATTATAGAGAATAATATGAAATCTATAATTAGCTATCAATTATCTAAAAAATATGGATATAGAGAAAAAGATTATTTAAAACCTGAAAATTTTTCTTTAGATAGAATGAAATCTAGACAGATAAACGATTTAATAAAAAAAATGAAAAGACAGGTTAGAGTTAATGGATCAAAGCATTCTGCAACACTACACTATTTAAATAATTATGGATATGTTCCATTGTGGATAATGGTTAAAGTATTATCGTTTGGAATAATTAGTGAGATGTATACAATATTAAAACCAGAAGATCAATTATCTATAGCCGAATATTATAATTTAGATATAAGTGTGCTTTCGAATTATTTAGCTATTTTAGCTAATTATAGAAATTTGTGTGCACATGAAGATATTGTTTTTGAAAATAAAAGCCAAAGATATATAGATGATACTAAATACCATAGAGAACTTGGTATACCAATGACTGATGGAGAGTACATATATGGTAAAAATGATTTATTTGCTTTAGTAATAATATTAAAACAAATGCTTAGTGAAGAAGAATTTAGACTTATGGTTTATGAAATAGGTTATGAACTTGATATTTTAGATGGAAAAATAAAATCTATTCCTCAATCAAAAATTTTAGATAGAATGGGGTTCCCTGAAAACTTTAGAGATATAGTAAATATCAAAGGAGATATAAATTTATGAGAAAAAAATTACTAACTATTATTTGTATTATCCTTGCTTTTTTTGTTGGACTTTTGTCAATGTATATGATAATGTACTTTTTTCCTAGCGATTTAGGAAAAACAGTAATTAAGGATACTAAAAATGTAAACATTACATCTAATGATAGTATTAGTGAATCAGTAGATAAATTATATAATGCGGTTGTAGTTGTTCAAAATTTTAATAATGGTAAACAACTTGGAAGTGGCACTGGATTTGTTTATAAAACAGATGAAAAAAATGGATATATAATAACTAACAATCATGTTGTTGAAGGTGGCGATACTTTTAACATAATTTTTTCAAATGGTAAAAGTGTAAAAGCTATTCTTTTAGGAAATGATATCTATTCTGATATAGCAGTATTATCTGTATCTAAAAATTATGTGACTGGTGTTGCATCAATCGGTAAAAGTTCTGATATAAAAATTGGAGATACAGTTTTTACAATTGGAGCTCCTATTAGTGATGATTATAGCGGTACTGTCACAAAAGGTATAATTTCAGGAAAGGATAGAATGGTATCTGTAACTTTAACTAATAAAGGAGATTACATGATGAATGTAATTCAAACTGATGCAGCAATTAATCCTGGTAATAGTGGAGGACCGCTAGCTAATATAAATGGTGAAGTAATAGGGATTAATTCATTAAAGTTAGTTGAACAAGAAATAGAAGGTATAGGTTTTGCAATTCCTATTGATGAAGCTTTAGTCTTTGTTAAAAAGTTAGAAAAGAAAGAAAAAATAGTAAGACCAATGCTTGGTGTAACACTACTTAATACAACTGAAAGCTACGAATTATATTTATCTGGAGTAACGATAGACCAAAATAGTCCAAATGGTGTAGTTATAGGTTCTGTTGAAGATAGCTCTCCAGCAAGTAAATCGGGACTTAAGAAAGGTGATATAATAACTAAAGTTGACGATGAAAATGTTACTAGTAGAGCTTCTTTAAGATATAAGTTATATAAACATTCTGTGGGAGATAAAGTAGAATTAACTTATTATAGAGATAGAAAAGAAAAGAAAGTAACTGTAAATTTAGACAAAGTTTTAGAACAATAAAAAGTATAAAAAGGTAGATATTAACATTTTAAAAATAAAAAAAAGATGATATAATATTTATGCATTAGAGGAAGTGTGTGTTTTATGGAATTAATTAGAGTTATTAATGTTGAAAAGCAGTATAAAAATGGTGTAACTGCACTATATAACTTAAATTTAAGCATTAAAAAAGGGGAGTTTGTGTTTGTAATAGGTGCATCAGGTAGTGGTAAATCAACACTAATAAAAATGATGTATAGAGAAGAAAAACCTACTAAAGGACAAATGATAATTGGAGGAATAGATGTTGCACGTCTTCGTAATGGAAAAGTATACAAACTAAGAAGAAAACTTGGAGTTGTATTCCAAGATTATAAACTACTTCCTAAACTTAATGTATATGAAAACGTTGCATTTGCTCTTGAAGTTATAGGTATGAGTAAAGATGAAATTAGAAAAAGAGTTGTAAAAGTTTTAAAATTAGTTGGATTAAAAGAAAAGATTAAATCATATCCTGATCAATTATCAGGTGGAGAACAACAAAGGGTCGCAATAGCACGTGCGATTGTAAATGATCCAAAACTTTTGATTTGCGATGAACCAACTGGAAACTTAGATCCTGTAACTAGTTTAGAAATTATGAGTGTATTAGATAATATCAATAGAAAATTAGGTACTACAATAGTTATGGCTACACATGATAGAGATATAGTAAATAAAATGAAAAAGAGAGTTTTATTACTTGATAGTGGGCAATTAGTTAAAGATTATATGGAAGGAACATATAGTTATGAAATTGCTTAGAATGTTACCACGTTACATAAGAGATGCATTTAAAAGTGTCTTTCGTAACTTTAGCTTAAGTATTGCCTCAATATCATGTATAACAGTAACACTTATATTAGTTTCAGTATCTATAATATTATCTTATAACGTAGAGAAATTTACTAAAATTGTTAAAGATGATGTAACAGTAGTAACTTTCTTGAAAACAGAAACAACTAGTGAAGAACTAGAACAAATAAAAAGTGATGTAGAAAAGTATGACAATGTTGCATCAGTAGAATTATATACAAAAGCACAAAAAAAAGATGAGCTTGCTAAATCCAATAAAACTTATGAAAATATAACTTCCACTTGGAGTGATGATAAAAATCCGTTACACGATGAATTACTTGTTAAAGTTGTAGATTTAGAAAAAATAAAAACAACAGTAGATAAAATTAAACAAATCGATAAAGTATACGATGTTAGATATGGTGAAGGAATGGTTGAAAAACTTGTAGTAGTTTTTAAAGGAATTCAAAAAACTATGATAGCGATAGTAATTGGATTAATTATAGTTACTGCATTCTTGATTGGTAATACAATTAAGCTTACAATCTATTCAAGAAAAAGAGAAATAGAAATCATGAGATTAGTTGGTGCATCTAATACAACTGTTAAATTCCCATTTGTAGTTGAAGGTTTTGTTCTAGGAATATTAGGGTCTATTATACCTATTGGAATAACTATTTATGGATATGGTGCATTTTATAAATATTTCGATGGACAATTATTTTCACCACTAATAAAATTAGTAAAACCAACACCATATGTTTATACATTATCATTAATTTTACTAGCACTTGGTGCGATAGTTGGTATGCTTGGTAGTGCAAGAGCAGTAAGGAAGTATCTAAAGATATGATGAAATATATTAAAAGAATAATAAATATCACATTTATAGTATGTATGATACTTACTATGTGCACTACTAATTATAAAGTTAAAGCAAAAAGCATTAATGATATGCAAAAAGAACTTGATGCTAAAAGAAGTGAATATAATAAAAACCAAGCTAAACAAAATGAATTAAATAAAAATATAGATTATTCAAAATCAGAAATAACAACTTCTCAAAATCAAATTGCTCAAGCAGAAAAAGACATAAAAGCAACCGGTGAAAAAATTCAAAAGTTAGATAAAGACATTGAACAAAAAGGTGAAGAAATAAATGAACTTATGAAACTACTTCAATTATCCGATGGAGATATAGCTTATCTAGAATATGTCTTTGGTTCAGCTGATATGACTGATTTTATACATAGAGCTTCTATGGTAGAAGAGATTACAGCTTACAATGATGAACAAATAAAAGAAATGAATAATATGGTTGAAGAAAGTAAAAAACTTCAAAAAGAATTAAAACAAAAACAAGAAAATTTACAAAAGAAAATAGCACAATTAAATTCTAATATTAGTCAGTATAATGCATCACTTAGTAGTCTTGATGAAATACAAGTAGATGTTAAAAAAGAAATGGATCAATTACAAAATACAATTAATTATTATAAAAAAATATGTCCAAATAAAAATCAAGATGTAAATACTTGTTTAAAAGGACAATTACCTTATGATACATCTTTCTGGAGACCAACAGATTATGGTTATATATCAAGTGAATATTCAACTCGTGCTGCACCATGTAGAGGATGTTCAACAGTTCACTTAGGACTAGATATTGGTGGGCGTAACGTAAGAGAATTAAATGTTTATGCCTCAGCTGCTGGAAAAGTTGTCGGAATAGAAAACAGTAATTCAAATAGCTGTGGTGGAAATTATATTTTAATTCAACACAATGTAAAAGGCTCATCTTATACTACAATGTATATGCATCTTAAAAGAGTATTGGTTAGTGTTGGTCAACAAGTAACAAAAGATACAGTAATAGCAATAATGGGTGGTAATCCTTATGGTAGTCCTGGTTATACACCTTGGGATCATTGCACAACAGGACAACACTTAGATTTTAGAATTGCTTCAGGATTAAGATCTAGTTCATCTGCGGTTAATAATTATTCATTTAATCCAAGAAATCTAGTTAATTTCCCAACTGGCGGAAGAGTATTCTCAGATAGAACAACCGCGTACTAAAGAGACTAAAATATATAGTTTCTTTTTTTATTTTGGAAGTCAAATTATTTTTCAATTTGTTTCTTTTTTTAATATATTTTATTTTACGAATCTATAAATTGTAAACTTTACAACAAATTTCACAAAATTGTGGAAAACTCTTGAAATGGGGGGGACTGTTATAATGGAATTGTTAGGAAGTTGAAAACAATTCTAAAAAGTGTTAATACTAAAAATAGAAGGAGTAAAATAAAATGATAGAGAATAATAATGAAAGAAGAAAGAAAACAATAACAGTAACAATAATAGGAATAATAGCTATATTAATAGTATTAATAACAGCAACCTATGCATACTTTAGTGCAAGTAGCAAAGCAAAAAATCAAGAAATATCTACAGCTAAAGTAGATCTACTTGTAGAGGTAGATCCTGAAGCTACCCATATTGAAAACATTAAACCTACTACCTGGTATGTTAGTTCTAATTTTATGTTAGATAATATTAATGAAAATAATGAAGATATAGCCATGATACCAATAAAAGTAACAAATAAATCTACAATAGATATAAATTTTGACTTAAATTTACAAGCTAAAAATCTTAAATTAAATACTGAAGATAAAGATGGTAATAAACTAGAAGGTGGTAGTTTAAGTGACATTAAATACATATTAATCGATAGAAATGGTACATCCTTCAGAAAAAATATTTTAAGAAAAATGGGCGACTTTGAAACACCAGATTATAAACATAAATTACTATTTGATATAAGTCTAAAAAAAGACCAATCATTGGATTATATATTATTTATATATATATCAGATACAGAAGAAGGCCAAAATCAATTACAAGGATTAACATTTGATGTAGAAATTACTGCAAATACAACTAATAAAACCTCAAGGGTTGGAGAAAAGCTTGCAGATGCAATAAAAAATGATTTTGAAATAAAGAATAGGAAACCATCCTATAAAGCTTATCCAACATACAAAGATAATAATGGAACTATAAATGATGATTATTATTTATTAGATAATGGCCTTTTTAAAATGCAAAATCAAAATATTTATTATTTTAGAGGAGATGTAACTAATGGAAGCTTGGATTATGCTCAAGTATCCGCACAGTTCGGAAAAATAAAAGATGGAGATTATGCAGGAATGCCAATCGGATGGAGGATATTAAGAATAAATGCTGATGATAGTGTAACTTTGATGTTAGATGACAGTTATCTTTATAGTATAGATGAATTTTATAATTCTATTAAGTATAGTGAAACAGGTAATACAAAATATTCAGAAAGTAATGTAAAACAAGTTTTGGAAGCATGGTATGATAAAACATTTAGTGAAGAAGAAAAAGACATGATACAAGAAACAGAGTATTGTAATGATACAGATGGAGAAAAAGTATTAGAAAGATTAAATAAAGATAAGCCAGAACCAACATTAGAATGTAGTGACGATCATAAAGTGAAAGCATTTATAGGATTACCAACTGCTGATGAAGCTGTTCTTGCTGGAGGACTATTTAATAAAGGTATAATGTTCAATACTCCATATATTAACAGTACGGTACTTATGACAGCGATTTCAGAAAATAAAATAGCTTATATTTCAAGAGAATTTATAAATCCAGCTGGTTCAAACGCAAATTCATCATTTGTGGTATTACCAATAATAACGATAAAACCAGAAACTAAACTTTTAGATAGTGTTACATATAATGGAATAACAGTACAATCACAATATGGAGCTTATGTAATTGGACCCGAGGAATAATATTTAAATTAAAATAAAAATAAGAATGTTAAAATAAATTAATCATTCTTATTTTTATTATGTGATTTTTTTGAGTAACATATATACAATTAAATTTGCACGTATTCCTTCTTCTTATATTTATGGAAGTTAAATTATTTTTCAAATCTATATATATATTTTATTTTTTTGAATCTATAAAAAATGTCAAAATTTGTGGAAAACTAATTGACTTCTGGAGGGGGATTTTTATATACTTATATTATAAATGTAGATAATAAAAAGGTTTTAAAGCATATATTAAAATAAGAAGTACAGAAATATATATTATCTAAATAGTAGAAAGGAATTTTAGTATGAGTGAAATGAAATTTTCAAAAAAAACGGTGTTTGCAATTATAATTCCAATTATAATTGTGATAATTATTTTTTTCTTATTAGTAAGAGGATGTACTAATAAAATTTACACTGTAACATTTGATTCAAGTGGAGGAAGTATAATAGAATCAATTAAAGTACGAAAAAATGAAAAAATAAATATGCCGACTGATCCAAAGAAAAAAGGATATTCATTCGTTGGCTGGTACTATGAAAATAAATTATTTGATTTTAACACTAAAATTACCAAAGATATGACGTTGAAAGCACATTGGACAAAAAGTGATTTAGAATTAAATTCAACAAGTATAAACTTAATGGTGGGTTCAAGTGATAAAATAGAATTTTTATCATTACCAAATGGTTTAAATATAGATGATTTTACATTTTCGTCTAGCAATAAAGATATTGTTACTGTTGATGAAAATGGAAATATAAAAGCTATTAAAAATGGTACTGCAATAATAACTATAAAATCAAAAGATGGAAAATATGAAACTATTTGTAAAATTACTGTAACAGAAAAACTTATAGAAATTGAAAGTGTCACAATAAATGGTGCATCACAAGTAGATGTTGGAAGTAATATTAAATTGTCTGTTACATTCAAGCCAGATAATGCAACAAATGGGAAACTAAAATGGGAAAACAGTGATAATAGCATTGCCACTGTAGATGAAAATGGTAATGTAAAAGGAATAAAAGCAGGAACTGTAACAATTACAGTTAAAACAGAAAATGGAAAAACTGCAACAAAAAAAATAACAATTAAGGAAGTTAAAACATCCCAAAGTAACAATTCAAACAACAATAATTCTAGCAATACAAAACCAAGTGGGAATACAGGAGGTAACACTACACCTAGTAAGCCATCTGAAGTATTACCTACCAGTGTAAGTATAAGTGGTGCTAATACAGTAATTGAAGGAAATACAATACAATTAACTGTGACAGTTTTACCTAGTAATGCTACTAATAAGAATGTAACATGGAGAAGCAATGATAATTCCATAGCAAGTGTAGATCAAACTGGTAAAGTTACCGGAAATAGACCGGGTAGTACAACTATAACAGTAACAACTAGTAATGGAAAAGTTGCTACACATAGCATAACAGTAATAGAAAAAGAATCGACCTATGATCTTTACTTAACACCTAATACTATGGGTGGAACTGGAAATGCTACACAATATAATTACGAAGTAAGAAAAGATGGCAAAACATTTACTGATTATATAGGCTTCTACTTTGTGGATAGATATATAGGACCAGATTCAGGAACAATTGATTCTGTAAGTGTTAAAGCAAACGGAAATAAATCAGTAACATTAACTTTAAAAGATAATAAAACAGCAACAATGTCAGTTCATGTAAATGGTTAAAAGAAAGGAGTATAAAGTATTATGAAAAAAGTAAAAAATCTTATTTTTCTTGGAATAGCAATGTTATTTACATATATAACACCTGTATTTGCAAGAGAAATGAGTATAGACGAACTAGGTAGTGAAGCATTGAAAAAAGAACCTAGTACAAATTATATATATGTTATAGGTGAATATGCTTTTACATCAAAACACACATTGACAACACAAGATGTAATGTTAGCTGCAAAATCAATAAAAACTACAGATGATGATGGTAAAACTGATTCAGGTGACATATATAAAAAAATGGCAATACAAAAAATTACAGCAATAAATGAAATTAAAGATGGCAAAATTGTAGTAACAGGATGGAGGAAAGATGGAGATATATTAAATGGAGGTACAACCTTAGATGATAAAATAGACATCAAATATATTGACTATGAATTTTATCCTGAAATTTCAAAAGCCGAAATTAAAACAGAAATACCATCTGATCCAAAATATACAGAATCTCTTAAATCATTGAGTTTTGAAGGTGGTAATGAAAGCCACAGTAAGAATTTAGAATTTAAAAATGGAAAATTAACAGGTCTTTTATTAAAATATGATGAAATGAGCGATGCTGTATTTAGTGGAGATGATAAAACTGGTTATTATTTTGCATTTGTAATAAATGTACCTAATGCAACAAATGAAACTACAGTTGATTTAATAGGAGCCAAAAACACAAAAAAATTAACAATTAAAAATTTTGATGTAACCGGTGAAAATGCTGGAATATTAGTTTTATGGTCTGTTGATCCTAAAACAAAAAAGGAAAATAAAAATATAAAAATAGTAATTGACTATGATGGTAACAAGGAAGATTACAAAGAATCAACTTATACAATTGATTATAGTGATATTGAATTTCAAACTCAAACGGTTGCTAACATAAAAGTTGATGGAAGTAGACAAACAAGTGATATTCCAAGTACAGATAAATATCAATTATCACTTTGGGGGTATACATTTCCAGATGATATAAAACTAAGCGAAGATAATAGTCATAAAAATGGAAACTTATCATATGATCCTCAAACAGGTAAATTAACTGGTACAATCAAAGAACAAAAGCTAAAACATGGTTTTAATGATGCTGATTTGGATTCATACTTTTATACTTTTACTATTAGGCCTGAAGTTGTAACAAAAGATATTAAAGTTACCATAAAAAGTGGGGAAAGTAAGGAAAAAGAATTTAAATTTGATGATTTTACTAAAGATGGGGATAATTATGTATTAAGTGTTTTACAACATATCTCAAAAGAAGAAAAAGATTCTGATGATAAGAAACTAACAATTACCGTTGATTCTGATGGAGATAGTAAAGATTATTATTTAAATAGTAAAGAATATACAATTGATTATAGTGATCTTGATTTTGTCGATTTACACACTATAACATATAATGATAACGAAGAAAATGAAACTTCTAGTAAAGATATATATGATGGTGAAAAATTACAAAAACCAACAAATCCTGTAAAAGAACAACATGAGTTAGATGATAATCAATATAATACTTTCCATCATTGGAATAAACAAGAAGGTGAAAGTGTAAATTCATCAGATAGCGAATTTGAATTTGATGAAACAAATAAAAGTTTAGAAGAAATTACAGATGATATAACTTTGTATCCAATTTGGGAAATTGATGTTGATCAATATATTAACGACGCAATGACACATATTAATCAAAAAGAAAGTATTAAGAATATGTTTAAATTTGAAACAACGGAAGAAGAAAAAACATTAAATTTAGAAATATTGGATCGCAATACCAAATTAGAAGATATAGAAGATACAGCTATTGCATCAACAATTGCTCATGCACTAGCTTCAGGTGAAATTAAAGATATTACTATAGAACTAGATAAAAATAGTAAGACGTTTGCTGCTGACAAAGGAAAGAATGAAGATGAATTAAAAACAGAAGTGTCAGCTGGATTAAGGGAATTCTTTGAAAAAGAAGCAGGGGATGCGCAAAAAACATTAAATGATTTATATACAAAATGGTCAAAAGATAGCGACGGACTTGAACTAAATATAACTCCTATAGATACAATAGCAAAAGTTAAAGGTCAAGTTGAAAAATCATCAGTTTCATATTATATAAAAATAGAAGAAGAATTGATGATTACCTTTGATGCAGGAACTTTAACTGATCCAGAAACACAATTTGTAAAAACAGGTGAAAATCTAACACAAGAACAACTACCTAGTTTAACAATACCTGAAAAAGAACAAGCATATCGTACTTTTGATGGATGGTATAATGAAAGTGAACAAGTTACAAATTTAACTGATGTAAGATCAGATACAGAATTAACTGCTCATTATAAATTAAATTTTGATAAATTTATTGAAGATGTTGTTAATGATTTAGATTCTGATCAAAAAACAGAATATTCAAATAATTTTCATGACAATTTTGATTTAGTAAAAAATGAAAATAATATAACTATAAAACTAAATAGTCCTAATGTATCATTATCTGAACTATCAAAAACAACTATTCCAGGAACTATTGCTTATATATTACAAAAAGGTGAAATTAAAGATATTACTTTAACTGTTGGTGGTAATTCTGAAACTTTAAAAATAGGTGATACTTTATCAGGTAGTGATATCAATGCGCTTAAAGCTGAAATTATTGAAGGTGCAAAAGATGTATTTGATAGTGAGTTAGCCAACCATGAAAAAGATACAACCCTAGATCAATTAGAATATGAAAATAAAGATTTTAAAATTAAAGTTGGTTCTCCATCTGAAACTATAAAATTGGTAGATAAAGATGGTGTTGAAGTTACAATTGATGATGAAAAAACTTATACATTTAATTTTGATTCTGATTTTGCTGTTGTAAATAATAGCCCTAAATCTGAATTAGGAGCACAAGATATTAAAACAGTATTAGAAAAAAATGAATATAGTACAATTTATCTTGATGGAAATTATGAATTAAGTGACACATTAAATATCGAAAAAGATTTAACAATTAAGGGAATAATTTCAGAAGATAAAAAACCAACATTATCTTTATCAGAAAAAGATTATGTAATTGAAGTAAAACAAGGAACTGTTAGTATCTCTGATCTAAAAATTACTGGTGGTAAAAAGTCCGAAGTTAAAGTTGACAGTGATGCAATTGTAACTGTTGATAATATTGATATATCAGGAATAGAAAAATCAACAGAAACTTCTGAGAATATTAAAGATATCCCTAATTCAGGTATTTTAGTAGAAGGTACACTTAGTGCTTCAAACATTATAAATTCAAGTGAAACGTATAATACGCCTGCAATCGCGATTTTATATGATAGTGATTATAACAAATCAAAAGAACTTGAAAAGACTTCAACTGCTTCTGTAAAAGCTAGTGACATGACTGTTAATGACACATATATTAATGTTACCAAAAGAGAAGGAAATGATTTAGTAGGTCGTTATTATGGTAGATTCTATTATACTGATTCAAATAAATCAAAAATATATATTATGGGTGTTATGGATAATTTTAGATTCACTAGTGGTCCATTTGCTTATATTAAATACTATTACTATGGAGATACGATAGATATTAGTAAAATGGGTTATGAATCTGGTAAGGCTCCTGATGATGCAAGTAATAGTACTACTCATGTATTTGATTACCTCAAAGTTAAGGACAAAAATACACGTATAACAAATGATACTAAAGCAGAAGATGTACTTATACCAAATTATACAACTATGGTAGAAGCAGTATATAAGAACAAATCTAATTAAAAAGGGTTAAAAAGGTGTGATATTTTATTACCACACCTTTATTTAATCAAGAAATGGAGTAAATTATGAAAAAAATATTATTTATGCTTTTTGTCTTTATGTTTTTATGTTTTCCAATTATAACAAAAGCATTAGTTACAAATTCTTTCTATAATAGTATTAATATATATTTCTTTTCTGAAAATAATTGTAAGGATTGTGATAAAGAAAAGAATTGGTTAGAAAAGGAATTTAAAAATGATAATCGTGTTAAAATAGAATATATAAAAATCGAAGATAATAAAAAATTAAATACTAAAATAAGAAAATCATTAAATATTAAAAAAAATAATGAACCTTTAATCATAATCGGATCTAATTATTTTATAAGTTTTAGTAGTGATATTAAAAACAACATAAAAGAAGCGATAGATTCTTATGAAGATGCAGATGAATTTTGTGATATTGTATCAATGGTAAAAAATAATAAAGATGTAAAAGAATGCATTAAACAAAATGAAAAAATTTATAAACAACCAATTGAGTTTCCAGTTTATATTAAAGTTATTATAACAATTAGCATAATTGGCTTAATTATAGGTATTGGTTTATTTATTTTGAAGAAAAAATATAAATTATTTGATTAATAACAAGGTAGATTAACTACCTTGTTTTCCTATATAATAAGTGATAAAATAATGATACTAAATGTTATTAAATTTGTATAGGAGGAAATAATATGTTTAAATTGGAGTCAAAATATAGTCCAAGTGGAGATCAACCAAAAGCTATAGAAGAACTGTCAGAAGGAATAATTAGTGGAAAAAAACACCAAGTATTACTTGGGGCGACAGGAACAGGTAAAACTTTTACAATCGCAAATGTAATTAAAAATGTTAATAAACCAACACTCATTTTAGCTCACAATAAAACCCTAGCTGGGCAGCTTTATTCTGAATTTAAAGAATTATTTCCAAATAGTCATGTGTGTTACTTTGTAAGTTACTATGATTATTACCAGCCGGAAGCATATGTCCCATCTACAGATACATATATAGAAAAAGATTCATCGATAAATGATGAAATAGATGAATTAAGACATTATGCTACTGCATCTCTTTTAAATTACGATGATGTAATAGTAGTTGCTTCAGTATCATGTATATATGGTATTGGTGAAGTAGAAGAATATAAAAATAAAATGTTAAATTTAGCTTTAGGAGATACTTTAGAAAAGGATAAAATACTAAGAAAATTAGTAGATATGATGTATGAAAGAAATGACCTAGATTTAAAAAGAGGTACTTTTAGATCTAAAGGGGATGTAATAGAAATAATACCAACTTATGAAAGAAGTAAAGGTATTAGAATAGAACTAGCTTTCGACGAAGTAGATAGAATTAGTGAATTTGATCCATTAACAGGAAAAGTAATAACAAATAAAAAAAGCATCGCAATATTTCCGGCAAGTCACTTTGTTACATCAGAAGAAAAGCTTAAAATTGCGATAGATAGAATAAGAGAAGAAGCTAAGGATAGGGTACAATATTTCAAAGATAACAACAAATTTTTAGAAGCAGAAAGACTAGAACAAAGAACTAGTTATGATATTGAAATGCTTGCAGAAACAGGCTTCTGTCATGGTGTAGAAAATTATTCTAGACATCTGGCTTTAAGAGATGAAGGTGAAACACCAACTACATTAATGGATTTCTTTAAAAAAGATTTTTTACTAGTTGTAGACGAATCCCATGTAACTTTGCCGCAAGTAAGAGGAATGTATAATGGAGATAGAGCACGTAAACAAGCATTAGTTGATTATGGATTTAGACTTCCATCTGCACTAGATAATAGACCACTTAAATTTGAAGAATTTGAAAGTAAAATAAATCAAGCAATATATGTCTCAGCAACCCCAGGTGATTATGAATTATCTAAAACAGGTAACGTTGTAACTGAACAAATAATAAGACCTACTGGGCTATTAGACCCTACAATAGATGTTAGAAAAACAGAAGGACAAATAGATGATTTAATAAATGAAATAAGAATAAGAAATGAAAAAAATGAAAGAACACTAGTAACAACACTTACTATTCGTATGGCAGAAGAACTTACTAATTACTTAAAAGATATGAATATAAAAGTTGCATACTTACATAATGAAGTTAAAACATTAGAAAGAATGCAAATAATTCAAGAACTTAGAAAAGGTAAGTATGATGTAGTAGTTGGAATAAATTTACTTAGAGAAGGAATAGATATTCCAGAAGTTAGTTTAATTGCGATAATGGACGCAGATAAGCAAGGTTTCTTAAGAAGTGATAAAAGTTTAATACAAACAATAGGAAGATGTGCAAGAAACGCAAATGGACATGTTATAATGTATGCAGATAGTATTTCTAGTGCAATGGATACTGCAATCAAAGAAACCGAAAGAAGAAGAAAAATACAAATTGAATATAATGAAAAACATGGCATTGTTCCTAAAACTATAATTAAAGAAATAAGAGAAGTTATAACTAATAATACAAAAGATGAAGAAGTTAAGCCTGAAAAGATGAGTAGAAAAGACAAAGAAAAATTATTAATTAAGATGGAACAAGAAATGAAACAAGCAGCACGTGACCTAGATTTTGAAACAGCTATGGAACTTAGAGATGCTATATTTGAATTAAAGGAAGAAATGGAGTGATATAAATGTTTTATGTATGTAAGCATTGTGGAAATGTAATTACTTATTTAAATAATTCAGGTGTTAAGGTTAAATGTTGTGGTGAAGATATGGAACTAATTAATCCTAACACAAGTGATGGTGCTAAAGAAAAACATATGCCAGTTATTAAAGATTTAGATGATTATTTAGAAATTAGTGTTGGTGAAGTAATGCACCCTATGTCAAAAGAACATTTAATAGACTGGATTTATATAGAAACACCTAATGGTGGAAGAATTATCAACTTTAAAGATACAGATGAACCGACAATAAAAATTCCAAAAGAAGAAGTAATTAACATATATTCACATTGTAATTTACATGGATTATGGAAATTAGAAATTAAATAAAACTTTATCCACAAAACTGTTGATAGAATATTTTAAATATTTTTTATCCACAATTTTGTGGATATCTTTTTTAAAGAATTATAGACATAAGCCCCTACACATTTTACTCATATTTAATAGAATAAAATTGTAGGGGGTTTAAAAATGAATAATAATTATTATGATTTTATGGATATTAATACAGACTATGTTATAGATGATAATTTTTATCCACAAAATTTTGAAATGCAAGAACAACTTGCAGAACAAATGAAGGCTTTTCCACAAAATGTTCAAAATTCAATTGGATTAAATGATTTCAACAATATAATGAATAATAGTGTCCAAAATAATTGTGGATTACAAAGTTTAGAAGAAGGTTTTTCTAAAGGAAATATGTTTCCAAAACTATTTGATCCATACAAAAATTGGATGGGTAATAGAATAGTACCAACAAGTGAAAAAGAATCTATGTTAAATAAAATTCAAATGTTAGATTTTGCAATGAAGGATATTAATTTATATTTAGATGTTCATCCAAATGATAATTGTATGATTAATAAGTTTAATGAATATTTAAAACAAAAAAATAATCTATTAAAAGATTATGAAGCTAAATATGGTCCAATCACTCTTACTATTCCTAGTGTCTCACTAGAAGGGGCTCCATGGGCATGGACTGAAGTTAAATCACCATGGGAAAGGGGTGCTTAAGATGTGGGCTTATGAAAAGAAATTAGAATATCCTGTGGATATTAAAAAACGTGATTTAAGAATGGCTAAACTTATGTTAGAACAATATGGTGGTGGTCAATCTGAACTTGCAGCTACACTTAGATATTTAAATCAAAGATATACTATGCCTGATGAAAAAGGTAAAACACTACTTTCGGATATTGCAACTGAAGAAATGGCGCACATAGAAATTATAGCTACTATCTTAAAACAACTAACTAAAGGTGCGACTATAGAAGAATTAAAAAAAGCTGGATTTGATACAGTATATGCTGGACATGGAATGGATTTATTCCCAACAGATGCAAATGGATATATTTTTAACTGTGCATACTTTGCTGCAGTAGGAGATCCTGTTGCTGATTTATATGAAGATATGGCAGCAGAAGAAAAAGCTAGAGCAGTTTATGAAAATTTAATAGACTTAGCTACTGATCCAGATGTTATCGCACCACTTCAATTCTTAAGACAAAGAGAAATCGTTCACTTTACTCGTTTTAAAGAATTATGTGAAGAGTACGAAAGAAAAGGATATGGTGGTAAAAAGAAAAAAATAGATTAAGTTCTATTTTTTTTAATTTACTATTTTTGTGTGTTATGATATTCTAAATATAGTATGAAAGTAGTGATTAAATGAAAAAAATATTTGTTTTATCTATAATGTTTATTTGTTTTTTTGTTGGAATTGTTAATGTTAAAGCAAATTCCATAAACGAAATAAAAATGGATATATATATTAATTCAAGTGGAGATGCATATATTAATGAATTTTGGAAAGCATATTTAATAAATGGTACCGAAGGATATCGTTCATTTAGTAATCTAGGAAATTCGATAATAAGTAATTTTAGTGTTACTGATGACAAACAAAATAATTATGAACTACTACCCACATGGAATACTAATGCTTCCTTTGATTATAAATCATATAAATGTGGAATTAATTATAATGCATCTTCAATAGAATTATGTTGGGGTATTTCTGAATATGGTAATAGAACTTATTACTTATCATATAAAATATCTAATTTTATAACACAATATACTGATACTCAAGGAATATATTTTAATGTTTTAAATTTAGATCAAAGTGTTACAAATGCAGTTATAACCATTCATTCTGACTTTGATTTTTCATTAGACAATTCTAGAATATGGGGTTATGGATATAGTGGAAATATTAATTTTGTAGATGGAAAAATAGTAATGCAAAATAAAAAAGTATTAGATAGTGATGAATATATGACTTTGCTTGTAAGATTTGAAGATAACTTATTTAACACAAAAAGTTTTAGCAATAAATCATTTGATGATATATTTGATGAAGCAAATGAAGATAAAAATAATAATAAAAGAAGTGCTGCTAATGTATTGGGTTTTATTGAAATTATTGGTGGTGCTATTATTATAATTGGAATAGTATATATATTCTTATTTGTAATACCAATTAAGTTAATAAAATTTATAATTAATAAAATTAAATCTTTGTTTAATAAAAAAAATAGAAATGAAGATGTTAAATTTGCAAAAATTATTTCCATTTCAGAATTAAATAAAGTGCCATACTATAGAGATATACCATGCGATAAGAATCTTGAGTTAGCTTATTGGGTTATATATAGATATTTTAATGCAAATATAAATAAATTAAATAAGGGAATGTTAAATGCAGTAATATTAAAATGGTTAAAATTAAAATATGTTAGCATAGATGAAAATAATAACATTATTTTAAATAGAGAAGTTGTAGATAGTGTTATAACTGGTGAAAATAAATTTAAATTAACGCATCAAGAACAAGAACTATATAGAATGTTTTATAGAGTTTCAACACATGATAAATCGCATGTTGTAAATAAAAAGAGTTTTAAAAAATGGTGTAAATTAAATTATAATAGTTTATACACTTGGTTTGAAGATATAAATAGTTATACTGAATCAAAATTAAAGTATAAAAAAATGATATATAGTGATAATTTTACAGAAAAAGAAAGATCTTCTAAAAGAAACGAATATAAGACTATAATAAAAGAAGAGGTAAATGAATATGCAAAAGAATTAATGGGACTTAAAAAATTCCTTAATGACTTTAGTTCTATAGAAGATAGAGAAGCAATCGAAGTTGAAATATGGGAATATTATTTGATTTTTGCTCAAATATTAGGCATATCTAAAAAGGTTGTAAAACAATTTAAAGAATTATATCCAGATTTTAGTGAAGTATCTGATATTGATATTTTTAAAAACGTACATTTTGTTGATTCGTTTGTAGATAGAAGTTATAATAATATGGTGTCGTATAAAAATAATAACAAAATTTATGGATCATCAAGCCATAATTACAGTGGTGATAGTAGCTATAGTGGTGGCGGTGGTGATAGCTCATCAAGTGGAGGATCAAGTGCAGGTGGTTCTTCAGGAGGAGGATTTAGATAATAATTAATCCACAAAATTGTGGATAAGAAATTATAAAGTTTTTATGTATTATAATTATAAAATTTAAACATAATATATTAAATAGATATAATAATTATTACAAATTTTTAATTGCAACAATTTATTGACAATTGCAACAAATCAGCGTATAATGTTGCAATTGAAAGGAGAAATATTATGAGAAAATATGACTTAAAAAAAGAAGCAGAAAAGCTATTAACTCCAAATATTGTTAATATGATTTCACTAATTCATGAATATAAGGGAAAACAAACTTTATACATTGAATCTAAAAAAGAGATTCTTACATCACTATTAAACATAGCAAAAATTCAAAGTTCTGAATATTCAAATAAAATTGAAGGTATTAAAACAACAGATAATAGAATAAAAGAAATAATTAACAACAAATTAGAACCTAAAAATAGAAACGAAGAAGAAATTGCTGGATATAGAGATGTATTAGAATTAATTCATGGAAATTATGAAAATATATCTATAACTCCTAATATAATACTTCAACTTCACAAAAATTTATATAAATATAGTACAGCTTCATATGCAGGAAAATATAAATCTTCAGATAATATTATTGAAGAAGTAAATGAAAATGGAGATAAAGTAATAAGATTTAAACCTGTATCTGCATTTGAGACACCAAGATCTATTGAAGAATTATGTAATTCTTATAACGAAGAACTTTTAAAAGAAGAAATAGACCCACTATTATTAATACCAATATTTATTTTAGATTTTTTATCAATACATCCATTTATTGATGGAAATGGGAGAATGAGTAGATTACTTACACTTTTATTGTTATACAAAAGTGGTTATATAGTTGGAAAATATATTAGTATTGAAAAAATTATTGAAAATACAAAAGAAAGCTATTATGATGCGTTAAAAAAATCTTCTATAAAATGGCATGAAAATAAAAATAATTATAATTACTTTGTCGAATATTATTTAGGAATAATTGTAAGAGCTTACAAAGATTTTTCAAATAGAGTAGAATACATAACTAATAAAAAATTATGTGTGAAAGATAGAGTAAGAATAATTATAGAAAAACAAGTTTCTAAAATTACAAAAAAAGAAATAGTTGAAATTTGCCCAGATATTAGTGAAGGTTCAATAGAAAGAGCATTAACTCAATTATTAAAAGAAGGTAAGATTTTAAAAATTAGTGGTGGTTGTATGACATCTTATATTTCTAATAACAAATAAAACACATACTTTAATTGCAACAAATCAGTCTATATTGTTGCAATTATTTTTTTATTAAATAGCTTAAACCACCTTACAGTTTTAATGGATTTATAGTATAATAGTTATATAAGTTGATAGTAAGGTGAAAAGCATGAAAATAAAAAGGCAAAAATTTTATGAAAACTTTAAAGAACAAGTAAATAAATTTAATAAAATAATATTAGTTCCACATGATGAAATAGATTTAGATGCACTATCTTCTTCACTTGGAATGTATTTGCTTTTAGAAAAATTTGAAAAAGAAGTAATAATAAATATAGATGAAGATAACACAGAATTGGGTGTTAAAAGAGCTTTACAAAAAATTAAGAAATTAAATCTTAATATGAATATATCAAAATTAGATAGTATTGAACTAACTGAAAATGATTTAATAATAATATTAGATTTTCATAAAAAAGAAATGGCACAAAATAAAGATATATTTAGAATGTGTAAAAACATAATTATAATAGATCACCATGTAGAAAGTAAAGAATATATACAAAACTATATACTTAAATATATAGATGATGAATCATCAAGTACAACAGAAATAGTGTATGACTTTCTAAAAGAGGAAGATATAATGTTACCAAGTTATATTGCTACAGTAATGTTATCAGGAATTACACTTGATACATCAAACTTTACAATTAAAACTACAGATAAAACACATGAAGTAGCTGCAGAACTAACTAAATGTGGCGCAATGTCTAAAGAAGTACAATACTTACTTAAAGAAGATTTACATGAATATATAGAAATGCAAAAAATAATATTTAATACAGAAATAATAGATAAAATATATGCAATATCTGTAGGTAAAAAAACTAGTATATATACAAAAGAACAACTTGCAAAAATAGCTGATAGCTTGTTACAATTTGACGAAGTAGAAGCATCATTTTGTATTGGAAAAATTAATTCTAATATAATTGGTATAAGTGCAAGAAGTCTAGGTAATATAGATGTAGAAAAAATAATGAACAAATTAAATGGTGGAGGACATTTGACTGATGCAGCTTGTCAGATGTATAATACTACATTAGAGAAGGCAAAAGCTGAATTATTAAAAATATTAGAAAAAATGAAGTAGTCTTCTAAAAGGAGGATGGATATGAAAGTAATATTTTTAA
>CANQLF010000003.1 GCA_947624635.1 uncultured Bacilli bacterium
GCAGATAAAATAGCTAATAAAGCCAGTGATTTAAGTAATAACAAAAGAATGTTAGATTTCATGCCAAAAGAAAAAGAGATAGAAATGATTAAAAATGATATTTATAGCGATGGGTTTGATGAAGGTGTTGAAAAAGGAATAGAACAAGGATTAGTTAAGGGTATTGAACAAAAACAATTAGATATTGTTAAAAAAATGTTAGAAAAAAATACTGATATAGATTTTATTAGTGATGTTACAGGATTAACAAAAGAAGAAATTGAAAAAATAAGTGATTAAATCAATTTTAAGTTATTAGTTACTGTAACTTTATCCTATTTACCATAAATTTATTCTGAAAATATCTGTATATTACTTGTAAACTTATCTATTTATTGTTATAATATATAAGCAAACGAATTACTATAGTTTAAAATGAAACTATGGCGGAAGGAGAGATAATATGAAAAAAGGAATTCACCCAGATTATCAAGATGCAACTGTAACATGTGCATGTGGTAACACATTCCAAACTAAATCAACTAAAGATAATATTGTAGTTGAAGTATGTTCTGAATGTCATCCATTCTATACTGGTAAACAAAGTAGAGCTTCTAAAAAAGGTCGTGTAGAAAAATTTAATCAAAAATATGGATTCAATAAAGAAGAAATATAATTCTTCTTTTTATTATATTTTTAAATTGCAAAAATAAAAATATTACTATATAATAATAAACTAAACAAGAAGGTGTTATCATGGTTGATGATTTAAAAGTAATAAAGAAAAAATATGGGGAAAAGATGAGTAGATTTTGTAGAGAATCTTTTCCAATAATATTAGAAAAAAATGGCGTTCTATCAAAGTTATTATTAGATCATTTTCATGAAAGTCATGATTTATATGATGATTTAGTATCTAATAACAAACTTTACGAATTTAAAGATTTTATATACACATTATATGATGAAAAAAGGATAGAAGAATATATTGAAGTAACTAAAACACCAGAAGAATTAATGAACGAAGCCGGTTATTATTTATATGAATGCAAAACAGAAGAAGAAATACAAAAGTTTAGAAAATATTATGTTAAAGGTGAAGAATTATGTACATTTAATGGTAATAGATTAAATACTAATAGGGTATTTTTTGCAGTAAAAAAGAATGTTGATGAAATAAAAAGAGAAAACTTTCCAAAACCAGAAAGAGAGGACTTATATGGAACAAGTGTGATAAGTATACAGTTTACAAAAGATGGTAGGAATTATCTATCAATAAAGAACAGATATAATCATACTGTAGTAAATCCAGATGCAACATTTCAAAATAATTTGGATAACATAATAGAAGGATTAACTGAAAGTTTTGAAAAGTATTATGGAATAAAACAACAAACTAAAAGTAATGATTTTGAAATATTTGATTATGTAATGGCTAATGATGGAAAATATTATAAATATAATTATGAAATAAATAATGTATATTATTGTCCCGATAATATAATAATAGATAATTATAAGGTAAAGAATTTTCCTAAGGAAAAATACATTATTCTAGATTATTTTGTTTTAGATTTAATAAATAAGAAATTAAGTTCATATGATAATACTAATTTCGATTCTTTTAAAGATACAATTAACAATATTGAAAAAATAAATATTAAAAAGAATAACAATATAAAAGAAATAACTATACAACAAAAAGATGGTAATATCGCAACAATATACTTAAATAAACAAAATTGTATTATTAAATATGTAAATAATTACGTTGATAAAATAGGAGATAATTTTTTATATTATAATGAATGTTTAGAAGAATTAGAATTAAATAATGTTAGTCTAATAAAAGATGATTTTTTGTTTGAGAATCAAACGTTACAAAAAATAGAATTAAATAATGCAAAAATTATAGGAGATACTTTTCTTAATCGAAATGAGATTATGGACAATTTAAATTTAGAAAACGTTGAACAAATAGGACATTGTTTCATTACTAATGGAAAGTTGGTAAAATTTTCTGCTCCTAAATTAAAAAGAGTTGGAGGTTTTTTCCAAGGTCATAATGACTGTTTAGTAGAGATGGACACACCATTACTAAAAGAACATGGTTGGGGATTTTTACAAAACAATGAAAAATTTAAAAATTATTTTGTTGAAAAACCATCAAAACAAAAGCAACTTACTTTAAAATAATATATTTATTAAAGATAAAAACTATATAAAATAAGTTTAAAAGTGAGTTAATTCCTTGACAGTAGAACATATATATGATATAGTAAAATTGTAATTAACCAAGTATTAAACTAATTTATTTTTTCAGATTAAAAATTATATTTGATTTTCCTAAATAATGGAATATAATATATTATAGAAATAGGAGGTGTAGATATGAAAAATGAAGTTAGTGATATTTATGAAGTAGCAAAATGGTTTTTACATACAGAGCCAATGACTCATAAAAAGTTACAAAAGCTATTATACTTTAGTTATGGTATATATTTAGCTCAAAATAATGATAATGCTAATGAATTGAGTAAATCGTTATTTCAAAATAATTTTGAAGCTTGGGTACATGGACCTGTAGATCCTTATATTTATTCTTTATATAAAAACAGTGGAATAAATTTACTTTATCTAGAGAATATTGAAACTTTAACGTTCAATCAAGAAATTTTAAATGCACTAAATAAAACAATGGAAATATATGGTTCTTATAGTGCTGATGAATTAGAAAATATTTCTCATAATCAAGCACCTTGGATTAATGCTAGAAAAAATTTGTCACCAATTGATGCATCAAATAACGCTATTTCTGACAAAGATATTTTTTCTACGTTTAAAAAAGTTCTATATGAATAAGCCTTTTTCCACAGACAAATCTAATATAGTTATAGATTTTTCGTTGTTTCCATTTTGTTTTAGATGTATTAAAATAGGTAAATGTACAAACAAATTACAAAATAGCAATCAATTTTTTAAATTTTTCAAAAGAATATTTGAAGTTGACATACCTGCATTAACACAACATTCATTTGATGATGTTACAAAAGCTACAAATAAGCATTCTCACGCAATAGGATCAAGTACAAAAGAGTACTCACAGATAATTAATATTGTTAAAGAGCTTTTTAAATCATATAAAGGTGATAATTATAAAGAAAAAGATTTTGACTTGTTCTTGCAAAACAATATTAATGATTATTTTGTATGGCAGTTAGGTATTAGTGGAGGAATACGCTTATTTGGCATTAGAAAATCAAATGTTTTTTCTGTTTTATTTATTGATTATCATCACCTAGTTTACCCTGATAAAAATAATAATGGGCAAAATTATGAATTGTATAATTTTTGTCCAATAACAAATAATAATATTGGAGGAATAATAAATGAATAATGAAATATTATATCCAAAAAATATAGATAATTTATTAAAAAAAGTAGATTATATTATTAAAAACGAACAAAATCAGGATAAAATATCTGAAATACTAAATTGGATTACTTGGTTTAAATCACTGAATTATAATTTAAAATATATATGTAAGAAAAACGAATACTTAAAATTCTATGTTGATGAAGATAAATATGCATTACAGTTATGGAAACATAATGACAACATAGATTTGATAAAATTTAATTTAATATCGAATTATTACAGTGAATATGATAATTCATTAACTGAAGTAGTTATAAAATAAGAATCAAATAAGTGTAAACCAAAATGATTCTTATTTTCATTTTATTGTTAAAAAAATAAAAATGGGGTACACTAATAATAAGGTGGTGAGTCTATGAATGATAAAACTAAAACTGTTTTTTCGTATATTGGAATAGTAATGCTTTCATTTGTTTTACTGTTTTCAACATATGGAAAATATATTAGAGGTTACAGCAAAAGAAAACAAAATAATGATAGTATAAAAATAGTAGACGCATCAATAAGAAAAGAAAGTAAGTTAAGAGAACTTAAAAATATTGAAATGATTAAAGCTAATAATTTTAAATTAGATAATATAGATTTAGAATTTGATGATGATAATGAAACATTATTACTTACAGGAACACTTACTAACTTAAACGAAAAAGAGAAATCTTTTAAAATAATATCTAAATTATATGATAAAAGAAAAAATATAATTTGTGAAAAACAAATAGATTATGAAATAATATTAGAACCTAAAAAAACAGTAGATATAATTATAAATCATTATTATGATGAAATAAAAAGTGATAAAGATAATATAAAATACTATAGTGTTAATATAGTTAAAAAATAGGAGGAGTTATGAATATAGGAATAGCTAGTGATCATGGTGGATACCTAATCAAACAAAAACTGACAGAATATTTAAAAAATAAAGGTTACAATGTAGTAGATTGTGGAACAAATAGTATTGATAGTGTAGATTATCCAGATTATGCTTTTAAATTGTGTGAGAAAGTTATAAAAGGCGAAGTAGAACGAGGTGTTGCAATATGTAAAACAGGAATAGGAATGAGTATTGCGTGCAATAAAGTAAAAGGTATTAGATGCGCAAAAGTATCAAATAGTAATGAAGCTAAATTATGTAGATTACACAATAATGCAAATGTAATCGCAATAGGTGCAGATTTAAGTATGATAGAAATAAAAGACATCATAGATAATTTTTTGCAAACTAATTTTAGTGAAGAAGATAGACACATAAATAGAATTAATAAAATAACAAAATACGAGGAAGAACATGAACGTTAAATTAATACTATATATAATATTTGTACCTTTTGTTATGTATGCTTTAGATGGACTTAATATAAATTTTATATTTAAAAAGAATAAAGTTGTACAAGCTAGAATAATATATATTATGATAGGACTCATAATAACATATTTATTAGTTAATTTCGTAATGGATTTTTATGATATATCTAGAATAATATAAGGTGATGCAAGTTGAAAAAAATGATACTCCTAACAGCAGTAATCATAATTATACCGTTTATAGTAGTATCAATTTTTATAAGTGAAAAAGAAATTGATTTTAACTTGGTTAGTAATAAAACAATACGGGTTAAAAGAGCGAGTAAAGAAAGAATCGATATAGTTCCTTTTGAAGAATATATAGTTGGAGTAGTTGCAGGTGAAATGCCTGTTTCTTTTCATATTGAAGCTTTAAAAGCACAGGCTGTTGCTGCAAGAAACTATGCATATAAAAAACTTGAAAGTGAAACAAAATCAGACTTCGATGTAATAGATACAACAGCTAATCAAGTTTATCTAGATTTAGATGACTTAAAAAACTCATGGAAAAGTAAATATGTAGAAAACATAAATAAAATAAGACAAGCAGTAAGTGAAACAATGGGTGAATACCTAACATACAATAACGAAATCATAAGCTTATTTTACTTTTCCACAAGTAATGGTGAAACTGAAAGCGCAGAAATGGTTTTTAATATAGATGTACCATACTTAAAAAGTGTATCATCTCCATGGGATAAAAATGAAGCATCAGGTTTCAATGGAACACAAGTGTTTACAAAAGAAGATATGTGTAAAATGTTAAGTATAGATTGTAGTAAAAATCTAGAGATAAATAATATTAATAGAGCTAGTAATAATAGAGTAAGAGAAATAACAATAAACAATAAAACATTTAAAGGAACAGAAATATACAAATTACTTAAACTAAGATCTACAGACTTTGAAATAGAAATAAATGAAGATAAAATAATCTTTAAAACAAAAGGATATGGACATGGAGTTGGGATGAGCCAATATGGCGCAAATGGAATGGCAAAAGAAGGATATACATATAAAGATATACTAACTCATTACTATCAAGGAACAAATATTCAAAAATTTTAAATAAACAATGTATAAAAACCTGTAATTAAGTTAAAACTTTAATTAGAGGTGAGAAAATGGAAAAAAGAAAATTAAAAAAATTTGTATTACCAAGTATAGTAGGATTAATTTTTGTATCATTAATTACAGTGACATTCATAGTTAGAAAAAACTTAGCTGAACCAACATTTAATGATGACCAAGAATTTAATTTTACAACTAAAAACATATTTTCAAATGACATGGAAACAGTAGGAGAAGATGTAGTTATAATTAAACCATTTAACGATGAAAATGTGAAAGTAACTAAATCATTCTATGATTACCAAGGAGAAAAAGAAGCGCAACAAAATGCAATAATAGTGTATGATAATACCTATATGCAAAACTCAGGAATAGATTACACATCAGATAAACAATTTGAAGTTGCAACAATTCTTGATGGCGTAGTAATCAATGTTGCAGAAGATGAAATGTTAGGAAAATATGTTGAGGTAAGACACTCAAATGATATGATAAGTATATATCAAAGTTTAGGAGAAGTAACTGTTAAAAAAGATGATGAAGTAAAACAAGGAACCGTAATAGGTAAAAGTGGAAAAAATAATATAAATCCAAAACTAGAAAATCAACTACACTTTGAATTATCATATAAAGGTGGATATGTTAATCCAGAAGATTATTTTGATAAAAAAGTACAAGATTTATAGTACTTTTTTTCATAAATAAAATACTCACTTATATAATTAATTAGGGGGTCATAATTTGAAAAATAATATAAGTGAGAGAGTTATAAATGAAGCAAATTATATAATAGAAACAAAAAAGACGATAAGAGAGATTGCACATATTAGTAATATTAGTAAAAGTACAGTACATAAAGATTTACATGAAAGATTAAAAAATATAGATAAAAATATGTATATACGTGTAAAAGAAATATTAAAAGAACATATTGAAATAAGACATATAAGAGGTGGAGAGTCAACTAGACAAAAATATTTAAAAAGAAAAGAAATTTTAGATATTTAGCTACAATTATTTAGTAATATATGGTAAAATAGATATGAATTTAATGCAAAAAGGAGATGATGCTCTTGTTTAACAAAGATATAGGAATTGACCTTGGTACTGCAAATATTTTAATTTACATAAAAGGACAAGGTATAGTACTAAATGAACCAAGTGTAGTTGCAATAGATTCCGAAACAAAAAAAGCACTTGCAGTAGGAAGAGAAGCAAATGAAATGTTAGGCAGAACTCCTGGTAAAGTCAAAGCTATTAAACCTATGAAAGATGGCGTAATTGCCGATTTTGAAATTACTGAAATAATGTTAAATCATTTTATTAAAAAAGTTAATGGTAAGAATTTCTTTTCAAGACCTAGAATATTAATATGTTGCCCATCTAATATTACACAAGTTGAAAAAAATGCAATTAAAGAGGCAGCAGAAAGAACGGGCGCAAGAAAAGTATTTCTAGAAGAAGAACCAAAAGTAGCTGCAGTAGGTGCAGGTATGGATATATCTAAACCAAGTGGAAATATGGTAATCGATATCGGTGGAGGTACAACCGATATTGCGATATTATCCCTAGGAGGTATAGTTACCTCTTCATCAATTAGAATAGCAGGTAATGCTTTTGATAATGACATTATTAAATATGTAAAAGATAAATATAAATTACTAATAGGAGATAGAACAGCTGAAGACATCAAACTTACTATAGGTACTGTCTATAAAGGAAACAAACAAGATAAAATGGAAGTTAGAGGAAGAGACCTAGTTACAGGATTACCTCACACAATTACCTTATCAAGTGATGAAGTAGAAGAAGCTCTAAGAGAAAGTGTATACGTAATAATTCATGCAACCAAAAACGTCTTAGAACAAACACCGCCAGAGTTATCTGCAGACATAATAGATAAAGGAATAGTACTAACTGGTGGAGGAGCACTAATGGATGGATTTGATAAGCTATTACAAAGTGAGCTTAAAGTTCCAGTATTTATTGCAGAAAGCCCACTAACATGTGTTGCTGAAGGTACAGGAGTACTTTTAGACAATATTCACTTAATAGATTCATAAAAGGACAACATCAATTGCTGTCCTTTTTTGTTTGCTAAAGCATAATTTTGTGTTAAAATAAAATGGTAAATATAGGTAGTAATTTAGATTGGAGAAAAAAAGAAATGGTAAACATAATAATATGTGAAGATAGTAAATACTATAAATTAAAAACCTTTGAAATTATCGAAAAATATATGAAAAAAACTAATATTAAATATCATTTATTTACTTTTGAAAGTTACACTAAAAAATTAAAAGAAATAATTAATAATCCGTTAGATGGTCATAATATCTATATAATAGATATACATTTGTCAGATGAACAATCAGGAATAGATATAGTTAATGACATAAGAAAAAAAGATTACGACAGTCAAATTATACTTGCAACAGTATACGAAAATTTAATAAGTGAAGCTCAAAGGCTTAGACTTTCCATTCTAGGATATGTTTTTAAAATGGTTAATTACGAAAAAAACATTTTAGAACTTTTAGAAACATGTCTTAAAATATTTAAATTAAAAGGATCTGTAAAATTTCAAGTAGATAAAATTGATTATAATATGAAGTATGATGATATTATATACATAGAAGCAAATTCTAATGAAAGAAAATGTGTAGTTACTACTAAAAATGGGAGCTATGATGTTAAAAAACCTTTGTATTTTTTAGAAGAACAATTAAACAGTCGCTTCTATAAAATAAATAGGGGATGTATTATAAACAAAGATAAATTAGTAAGTTGTGACTATAAAAACAATATAATTACATTTGATAACAGCAAAAAATTAGTTGGGATGATTGCAGATAAAAAAATGAAAGGATTAAAAGAATATGTTAGAAGTAATTAATACTTTTTTAATTGGATTAGTACAAATTGTAAGTTGTACAGTCATAGTACAGGAACTTTTAGAAAAAAAAATAAAATTCAATATTAAAAACATAATTATATTAATAATGATGACGTTTGCAATGTTTTTAATGTTAAAATTTAATTTTGGAATATATAAACCTGTTACTTTTTTAATAATTTTAATTTTAGGTTACAAAATAATATTTGAATTAAAAACTAGTGAATCCATAATAACCAATTTTATAAGTATGTTGATAAATGTATTGAGTGAAATTATAATTGCTTTACTAATAATTTTATTAAAAGTTCCACAAAATATTATGGACAAATATTTAACCAATTCTGTTATTTCAAATATTTTATCTTTAGTATTCATTTTTATTATTGTCAATCTTTTTAAAGATAAATTAATTAAATTTAAGAAAGTACTTTTAAAAGAAAAAATAACATATATATTATATTTTGTAATAGCTATAGGTATAACACTATTATTAAGCAAAAATGTTGGAAATTGGAAAAATAATATAGATTTTATTATAAATACTATTATTATCGTGATATTCTTAATAATTATTTTTTCTTTATTTATTGAAAAATATAAGATGTACAAAAAAACTGAGGAATTTAACAATATGTATAAGCAAGCAGAATCAGTAAAGACTTTATTAAATAGATATAAAAAATACAATCATGAAAATAAAAATCAACTTCTTGTAATTAGAGAAATTGCCAATGGTAATAAAAAAATAATAAAATATGTAGACTCAATATTAGAAGAAAATATAGGGCATGAAGATAAATGGATTAGTGAACTGTCATATATTAGCGATCCTGGAATAAGCGGATTTCTATCAGTAAAAATTAATCGCATGATCGATAATAATATCAACGTAACCTTAACGATAAGTCCTAAAGTTAAGCAATTTAAATTTGAAAAGTTAGATTCCAATTTATATAAAAAAATTTGTAATGTAATTGGAGTATATTTAGATAATGCCTTCGAATCAAGTATAAATACAAGAAAGAAAGAAGTGACAATTGAAATTCTTATGGATAAATTAACATTGATATTAATTATTTCAAATTCTTTTAAAGGAGAAATAGAATTGGATAAAATAGATGAAGAAGGATACACGACAAAAGGAAAAAATCATGGCGTTGGATTATCCTTAGTAAAAGAAATTATAGATTCAAGTGAAAAATTAGAACAAAATAGAAAAATTATAAAAGATTATTTTTTTCAATACCTTTATATAAAAAAATAAAACTGATAATTAACAGTTTTATTTTTTAATCAATTTATCTTTCGATTAAAGATTTAGGCATTTCAGGTTCATCAATTAAGAAAAACCATGCACAACCAACTGTACTAGTTGCAGCTGTAACTAATCCTAGTACGGCTAATGCTGAAGTTAATAGTTTAGACATTTTCATTACTCCTTTCCTAAAAATATATTTTTAAATGCATTTAAAACTAATTAATCATTTTGATAAACATATCTCTTATAATTGTTATATGGTAATTTAAATATTTTATATGAAATAGGTAAAATCATACCTGTTTCAATTAAAAGTGCAAAAATAATTGCATTTGATATAAATATATTTTTAGTATATAGACAAATGAAAGTATATACTAATGATGTTATAACAGTTATTTTTCTATATATAATTCTTCTTTTTTTATGTATTAATGGGTGTTTTTCAGTATCAGCAGGTGCATATAACATAAATGATATTACACAAAATCCACATATAATTATTTTAATTAAAATTGGAATTGTTACATTCATAGCTAACAATGGACATCCAATAAATATTATTAGAGATGATGTAAGGCAAATCCAACTTTTTTTTGCATGTATACCATATCCAGTTATTCTAAGAATATTATAAAGAACCATTACTATTAACATTTCTTTAAATATTCCCATAATTAAAGCGATTGCAAATATGATTATCAATTTTGTAAATGTTAAATATATTGCTTCAAGGCCATACCTTATTTCAGCAAGTTTTTCATCATCATATTTTATATCGCTATTTTTTTTAATTGAATTTATACAAAAGTCTAATATTCTTTTTTTCATAATGTCATACTTCCTTCCTCTGCTACGATAAAAATTTATCACTAAAAGATAAGTTATAACCGCAACTAGAATAAAAGTAAAATTATTCATACACAAATAACGTTTTTTTAAAATTACAAAGTTAATATCGACAGTTATTCATTATAATATGACTATTCGCATGAAAAGACATTAATGAAATAAATAATTATGATATCATCAATATGCTCTGGCGCCGCGGCTTTACAGTTAGAGTGCATGCAGTAACAATTTTTTGAATAAGAAGGCGAGGTGTGAGAAGTGACAATGACTGGGATTGTTAAATGGTTTAACAACGATAAAGGATATGGATTTATTCAATATAAAGAAGACAATGATATATTCGTACACTATTCAATGATACAAGAAGAAGGATACAAATCTTTAAATGAAGGTGATGTTGTTCAGTTTGACTTAATCGAAACAGACAAAGGATTACAAGCCGTTAAGGTAAGTAAAATCAGTGTGAAAACTACTAATGCTTAGTGGTTTTTTTCTTACTTTTGTGTTAGAATTAAATTAGGAAGGATGATGCATATGAAAATAAATACAAGAGGTAATAAAATTGTTATAACTGATGGTATTAAAAATCATGTTGAATCAAAATTAAAGAAATTAGAAAAATATTTTGATAATCATGAAGATATAACTGCAAATGTGGTTGCTAAAATTAGTGGTAGAAATCAGGTGATAGAAGTAACAATACCTACTACACATTTTACGTTAAGAGCTGAAGAGGTAAATGATGATTTATATGCAGCAGTTGATCTTGTAGTAGATAAACTTGAAAGACAAATTAGAAAAAATAAATCAAGATTAGAAAAGAAATTAAAAAAAGAAAAAATAAAAGAAGTTAATTTCGATTTCGATATAGATGATATTGAAATAGATAACAATAAAATTGTTAAAAGAAAAACATATGATATGAAACCTATGAGTGAAGAAGAGGCAATACTTCAAATGAATTTGTTATCACATACTTTCTTTATATTTAAAAATTCAAAACACGATAACATCTGTGTTTTATATAAAAGAAAAGATGGCAACTATGGTATTATAGAAATTGATTAATTAAATAAAAGAAAAGCACATATAATCTGGTAATATATGTGTTTTTTTGATACAATAGTAGTAGACTTAAAAAAGGAGAAGATGATGATGAGTATACTTAAAGGATTATTCGATCATGAATATAAACAACTTAAAAATTTTGAAAGAATCGCAGATGAAATAGATGCATTAGACGAGGAATATCAAAAATTAAGTGATAAAGAATTAAAAGCAAAAACAGATGAGTTTAGAAGTAGACTAGAAAACGGAGAAACATTGGAAGATATTTTGGTAGAAGCTTTCGCGACAGCTCGTGAAGCAGCATTTCGTGTAATTGGCGAAAAACCATATTACGTACAATTACTTGGTGGTCTTGCAATTCATTATGGTAATATTGCTGAGATGAAAACTGGTGAAGGTAAAACTTTAACATCAGTACTACCTTCATATTTAAATGCGTTAACTGGTAAAGGAGTACACGTTATTACAGTTAATGAATACTTAGCTAGTCGTGATGCTAATTGGATGGGAAATATCTTTAGATTCCTAGGATTAACAGTTGGAATTAATCTAAGAGAATTAACTCCATCTGAAAAAAGAGAAGTTTATAATTGTGATGTAATGTATACAACAAATAATGAACTAGGATTTGACTATCTAAGAGATAACATGGTAGTTAGAAAAGAAGATAGAGTAAATAGAGGATATAACTTTGCGATCATAGATGAAGTTGACTCAGTTTTAATAGATGAGGCAAGAACTCCACTTATTATTTCAGGAGGACAAATATCTTCTGCTAATCTTTACACTCAAGCTGATAACTTTGTAAAAGGATTAAAAGAAAATACAGATTACACATTAGATGAAAAGACAAAAGCAGTGTCACTTACTGAGCAAGGTGCGGATAAAGCAGAAAAAATGTTTAAGGTTAACAATTTATATGATTTAACTAACACTGCATTAGTTCATCATATCAACCAAGCATTAAAAGCTAATTATGCAATGAAAAATGATGTTGATTATGTAGTTCAAGATGGTGAAGTAGTAATAGTAGACCAATTTACTGGACGTTTAATGAAAGGTAGAGCATTCTCTGAAGGACTTCATCAAGCAATAGAAGCTAAAGAAGGAGTAGAAATTCAAAAAGAAACTAAAACACTAGCTACTATAACATTCCAAAACTTATTTAGAATGTATAAAAAATTAGCAGGTATGACTGGTACAGCTAAAACAGAAGAAGAAGAATTTAGAAATATATATAATATGTATGTTATCCAAATTCCAACAAATAAAGAAGTTATAAGAGAAGATTTGCCAGACTTAGTATATCCAACAATTAATGGTAAATTTAAAGCAATCATAAGAGTAATTGAACAAAAGCATAAAGAAGGTCAACCAATATTAGTTGGTACAATCGCAATTGAAACAAACGAACTATTAAGTAGCTTGCTAAAGAAAAAAGGTATTAAACACGAAGTATTAAATGCTAAAAACCATGCAAGAGAAGCAGAAATAATTGCAAAAGCTGGTGAAAAAGGTGCTGTAACAATCGCAACTAACATGGCAGGACGTGGTACAGATATTAAATTAGGTGAAGGCGTAAAAGAATTAGGTGGATTATGTGTAATTGGTACTGAGAGACATGAATCAAGACGTATCGATAATCAACTTAGAGGACGTTCAGGACGTCAAGGTGACCCTGGTATGAGTCAATTCTTCGTATCTATGGAAGATGAATTAATGGTACGCTTTGGTACGGAAAAAATAAAAATGATGATGCAAAACTTTGGATTTGCAGAAGATCAAGCTATAAGAAGTAAAATGTTTACTAAATCAATAGAAACTGCACAAAAACGTGTAGAAGGAAATAACTTTGATGTAAGAAAGCAATTACTACAATACGATGATGTAATGAATCAACAAAGAGAAATAATATATGCAAAAAGAAATGAAATAATAGATAATGAATCTATACATGAAGAAGTATTAGATATATTAAATAATCATATATCAGATTTAGTTAATTCTCATATTATGCCAGAAGGTGAACTAACTGATAATGATTTAAGAGAAATAGTAGAAGCTGCAAATACATATTTAACTACAGATAAAACTATGTCTATTAAAGAAATTATTAATAAAGAACCAGATGATGTAATAGATATAATATTTGATAAAGTAATGAATGTTTACGAAGAAAAAATCAAAAAATTACCAACAGAAATAGCAAATGAATTTGAAAAAGCTATAGTTTTAAGAGTAATTGATACTCACTGGATGGAACACATCAATACTCTTGAACATCTAAAAGAAGGTATAGGATTACGTGGATATGCACAAACGAATCCATTACAAGCTTATACTATAGAAGGTTTTGATTTGTTTGAAGAAATGATGCAAAAAATAGATAAAGAATCATCTATATATTTACTTAAAGCAGAAATAAGACAAAACTTCGAAAGAAAAGAAGTAAATGAAGGTAAGAAGATGACTAATGAAGATAAATCAACTACAGTTAAACGTACTCCAAAGAAAGTAAAGAAAATCGGCAGGAACGAATTGTGCCCATGCGGTTCGGGCCTTAAGTACAAAAATTGCCACGGGAAGTAAAAAAATATAATAAAATAAAGGTGTAAACAAGAAATAATATGTTGACACCTTTTAAAACTCAATATTTTATACGAAAATGGCAGTTATCAACGAAAAATAACAAAAAATGTCCAAAAAATGACAAAATACGTTGATAACTTGACTTTTCGTGAATTTAATTGTATTATTTAATTGGTGATTCAAATGAAATATTATAAAAGAGAAGAATATTTAAGCAAAGTTAGAGGCTTTTACAATGATACTGAAACAATTAAAGTAATAACAGGGATAAGAAGATGTGGTAAATCTTCACTTTTAGAAACAATAATAGAAGAATTAAAAGATAATAATGTAAAAGAAAAAGATATCATATATATTAAATTAGATAAAAGACCATATAAAAATATAAATACTCCAGAAGCATTAGAGGAAGTCATCGATTCATTTATTAAAGATGATAATTTTAAATATATATTTTTAGATGAAATTCAAAATGTTAAAAAATGTGAACCTTGATTAGAAAGTTATAGAGCAGAAGAAAAGTATTCTATGTTGATTACTGGATCAAATTCGTATCTATTAAGTGGAGAATTAGTTACAAAGCTAACCGGGCGTAAAATAGAAATAGAAATGCTTCCTTTAAATTTTTATGAATATATTGAAATGAAAAAATTCTTGAATATAGAATTAAATGATTTAAGGGACGAATTTGAAACTTATATCAGAGATGGTGGATTTCCAGGTGCCTTAAAATATCCTGATGAAAAAGATAGATTAGAATATACTAAAAATGTTATTAGTGATATTTTTGAAAAGGATATTAAACCTAATGAAAAAATTCAAAATGTTGAAATGTTTGATTCTATTGAAAAATATGTAATAAATAATTTTGGATCAATATTATCTATCGATAATATTGTCAAATATTATCAAGGATTAAATATAAATATAGATTATAGAACTGTAGAAAGATATATTAAAATATTAGAAAATGCTAAAATAATATATCCTTGTGATGAATTTGATGTAAAATCAAAGAGAAGTCTTGGAGGTAATAAAAAATATTATTTAGCAGATTTAAGTATTTATTATTCATTAAATACTGACAATAGAATAAGTTATGGTCCTGTTTTAGAAAACATTGTTAGGAACTACTTAATAAGTAAAGGATATAGTCTTAGTGTAGGTAAAATAGGAGAATTAGAAATAGATTTTATTGCACGAAAAGATAGAGATGATTATTTTTATATTCAAATTTCAAAAAATATAGAAGAAGATAAAACAAAAAACAGGGAATATAGACCATTTTACGAAATAAAAGATATGTATCCAAGATATTTGTTTACGCTAGATTTAATAATAAAAGATAATGTAGATGGAATAAGAAATAAAAATATCATAAAATTTATTTCAAACAATGAAGATTTGAAATAAATATCTTATACAATTAATTAAACATAGTAAATCAAAATAATTTATTATGTTTTTTAATTTACATCATTTTTTATAAATGATATAATTTAAATGTCAAAAAGGATAGTGATATTAATGGAAATAAGAGAATGTAAAAATATACTTGGTGATTATAATAATAAAGTAATAGAGTTATGGAGGTCACTTTGAAGTAGATAAAAAACAAGATGAAATAAAAAAATTAGAAGAAGAAGTGGCTAAAGAAGATTTTTGGTTAGATCAAAAAAGAAGTGAAGAAATAATTAACAAATTAAATTCTATAAAAAATAAAGTAAATACAATAAATGAATTAAAGATGAAAATAGAAAGTAATTTAGAATTAGTAAATGAAATAGAAGATAATGATGAAGAATTGCTCTCATTAATTAGTGATGATATAAAACAAATAGAAAAAGTTTATAATGATTTTGAATTAGAAGTATTATTAAACGGTGAATATGATTCAAATAATTGTATATTAGAAATACATTCAGGAGCAGGTGGTACAGAAAGTTGTGATTGGGCAAATATGCTTTATAGAATGTATTTAAGATATGCAGAAAATCATGGCTATAAAGTTGAAGTTATAGATGAAATAGAAGGAGAAGAAGTAGGAATAAAAAGTGTATATTTACTTATTAAGGGTGAGAATGCTTACGGATATTTAAAATGTGAAAAAGGTGTACATAGATTAGTTAGAATATCTCCTTTTGATTCAAATAAAAGAAGACATACTTCTTTTGCATCGGTAGAAGTAACTCCAGAAATTAATAATGATACGGAAATAGAGATAAAAGATACTGATTTAAAAATAGATGTATATAGGAGTAGTGGGGCAGGTGGTCAACACGTAAATACTACTGATTCAGCTGTTAGAATAACTCACTTACCTACTAAAATAGTAGTAACTTGTCAAAATGAAAGAAGTCAAATAAAAAATAGAGAAACGGCACTAAAAGTATTAAAAAGTAAATTAGCCTTATTAGAACTAGAAAAAAAACAAAATGAATTAAACAGTATAGTAGGAGTAAAACAAGCAAATGAATTTGGTTCTCAAATAAGAAGTTATGTAATGCATCCATATTCACTTGTAAAAGATCATAGAACAGGTATTGAAACAAGTAATGTAAGTAAAGTTATGGATGGAGATATAGATATATTTATAAATGCATATTTAAAAAGGGAGGCTAGTTAGATGTTTTTATTTAAGAAAAAAGAGGAAGTAAATATAAATATATTAAAAGAAATTTATAGTAAAGGTAAACTTAAAAGGTATGTAACATTTATAATTGGTGTGTTAATAGTCGCATTAGCATTTAATATTTTTATCTTACCAAATGACATAGTATATGGAATAAGTGGTGTTGGTGTTATTTTTGAACATATTTTTGGAACAGATCCATCATTTGTAATATTAATTGGTTCTATATTTTTATTGATTTTAAGTTTTATATTTTTAGGATTTGACGATACCAAAAATACAATAGTTGGTTCATTAATATATCCAGTATTAATTAAACTTACTTCTCCTATTATTGGAATGATAGACTTAGGTGAAGCTGATCAATTAATATTAACACTATTTGGTGCTTTAACAACAGGTTTTGGTCTTGGTTTAATATTCAAATCTGGATTCACAACAGGTGGAACTGATATATTAAATGCAATTGTATCAAAATATTTTAAAATGTCTATAGGTAATTCAATGTTTCTAACTGATGGTGTAATAATATTTTGTTCAGCATTCGTATTTGGTTGGATAAATGTAATGTATTCATTAATTGCGCTATATATAATAAGTATTATGACAGATAAAGTAATATTAGGTATTTCTCAAAGTAAAGCATTCTATATAGTTACATCAGAGCCTGCATTAGTTAAAGATTTTATTTTAAAAAATATAAGTCATGGTGTTACTGTAATAGATGCAAGAGGGGGATTCAGTAATGATAAAGAAAAAATGTTACTATGTGTAGTACCAACAAGTATGTATTTTAAATTAAAAGAAGGTATTAATTATATTGATAAAGATGCTTTCTTTGTAGTAACTGATGCATATGAAACATCAGGAGGAAGTGTTAATTCGTAGAACAAGGCATGTATAAAAACATGCTTTTAAAATTACCAAACATTTCATATGTACTTTGTAATAACTCATGATATAATATTAATGTTAGTTGGTGATGTATTAATGAAGTTTATAAATATGTTTATAATAATTATAACTAAAATAATTATATTTATATTAAATCTATTAGGTAAAAAAGCAGGTACTGTTCCCGGGAGAATTGCTATAAAGCTTAATAGAAATATTAGAGATTATCTACGAGTTACAGGAAAAATAATTGTAGTAACTGGAACAAATGGAAAAACTACAACTACAAGTATGATAGCTGAAATATTAGAAAAATCTAATAAAAAAGTTATCTATAATAAAGGTGGAAATAACATAGGTTGGGGTATAACTACGACACTTTTAAAAAATTGTACTGTAACTGGTAAAATAAATTGTGACTATCTAGTACTTGAAACAGATGAACATTGGGTACCAGTAATATATTCTAAAAAGAATATGAAAATAGATACATTAATAGTATTAAACTTCTTTAGAGACCAACTAGATAGAGCTGGAGAAATAGAAACAATAGTATTAAAATTAGAAAAATTTATTAAAAATAATAATTGTAATTTAATATTAAATGGAAATGATCCAAATGTAGTAAGACTTGGACTAGTTAATAAAAATGGTAAAAATTACTATTACGGAATAGATAAACTATCAACATCTTACTTGGTATCACACGATAAAATGGAAGGCATAATATGTCCTAATTGTAAAATACCTTTAAAATATGACTATTATCAATATTCTCATATAGGTCATTTTAAATGTGAAAAATGTGGATATGGAAATATCTCACTTAATACTAAAGTGGATAAAATAGATGGTGATACATTTTATATAGGAAAAGATAAATATGTTACTAATAATGAAAATTTATACAATATATATAATCTTTTATCAATAGTAACTTTATCTGATATATATAATATAGATAAAAATATTGTAAAAGATGTGTTTAAAACATATGAAGATAAAAATGGAAGACATCAAACATTTAATATAAATGGTAGAAAATGTATACTTAATCTAGGTAAAAATCCAACAGGATTTAACGTTGTATTAAAAAGTATAAAATATAAAAATGAAGAAAAAGAACTTTTAATAGTGTTAAACGACAATGTTAATGACGGACATGATGTATCATGGATATGGGATATAGATTTTACTGATATGGATGGATTTAAAAGAATAATCTGTACAGGTACAAGAGCTTATGATATGGCGATAACTATAAAATGTAGTGGATATAAAAAAGAAAATATAGTAGTAGAACACAACAAGGAAAAAGCAATTGATATACTACTTAAAACTAATAATAAAAAATATATTATATCTAATTATTCTCCACTAATAAGTGTTAAAGAAACGTTAGAAAAACTTGAAAAAAGGTGATTGTATGAATTTAAATATATTATGCCTTTATCCAAATATGATGGATTTATATGGCGATAATGGAAATATAGAAATAATAAAATATAGAGCTAATAAAAGAGGAATAGATGTAAATATTGATTCTTATACTATAAATGATGAAGAACCAGACTTTTATAATTACGATTTAGTATTTTTAGGAGGAGGTTCTGACAAAGAACAAAAAGTAGTATCAAAAGATATTATAAAATATAAAAAACAAATAGAAAGATCTATAAATCTAGGAGTATTTTATTTACTAATATGTGGAGGATTCCAACTATTCGGTAAATATTATAAAGATTCAGAAGATAATATTATAGAAGGATTAAATATATTTGATTTTTATACAGAATCTTCTACTGATAAAAAAGAAAGATGTATTGGAAATATAGTAATAAGTTCTAAAATAGGTAACAAAAATATAGAAATACTTGGATTTGAAAATCATGGTGGACAAACATTCAATACAGATAAACCATTTGGTAAAGTTTTATATGGTAATGGTAATACATTTAAAAACGAATATGAAGGATTAATGACAGAAAATGTAATAGGAACATATTTACACGGACCACTACTATCTAAAAATCCAGAATTATCAGATTATATTATTAAATATTGTTTAGAAAGAAAATATAAAAAGAATATAAATCTAAGTAAATTAGATGATGAATTTGAGATTATTGCAAAAAAAGAAATGTTAGACAAATTACTAACTAAAAGTAATGTCTAACATCTTTTTCTTTAATATATCATTATATAAATTTTCAAGTAAATAAATATATTTATCAAATATCATCTGTTTTTCTATTAATTCTTCAATTCTCTTTTCATACCAATCAATCTTTTCTTTATTATTTAAATTATTTGGAATAACATCTACTTTATTATCAAACTTCTCACTATTTATAAATATTAATATATTTTTATATTGTTCTTTTATTTTCTTATATTCTAAAGTAAGTTTCTTATCTTTTAAATTCTCTCTTAAAAAATTAATTCTTTTTTCCAAATTGCTAATTTTTTTATTAAGTTCTTTAGTATTAGTCTGTTCTAAAAAGAAATTATATTCTTTAGTTAAAAATAGTAATTTCTTTCTTTCATCTTTCTTATCATAATCATCCTTCTTAGAATTTATTTTAATAAGTAATTCTTTATCATTATTAATCTTAGAATCAATTTTATTTTTTAATTTTTTATAATTTAAATATATTATATCTAAATCTTTAGTATTTTCTTTCATTTTACTAATATTATTAACAATATTATTTTCAAGTTTAAATAAAGAAGAAATATCCATATGTTCAATATTTCTACTATTTAATTCATCAAACCTACTATAATCATAATCATTACAAACAAAAAAGCTATTCATACTTATCACCATCCATTTAATATATTAAATGAATGGTGTGTTGAAATTTGTTGAAACAAATAGAACAAATATAGTTTATTTTTATTGCAGATTTTTCAATGGAATAAAACTAATAGTGACAAAACACTATAAAAAATAAAATATTAAAATTGAAAATATTAATAATAAAACAATAGATAATATTAACCATTTAATTATCTTTTTTTCTTTTAAAGTAAATTTATTTCTATTTAAAATTGTATATATTATTTGAAATATTAATACTGCTGGATATATTGGAATAAAGGTTCCCACTATTAAAACAAGCATAATTGCATCAAACCCATAGCTAGTACCATGATTTGTGAAAAGTCCAGTTTTTACTCCTAAAAAACTTTTTAATATTAAATATATATATGGAAGAAAGGTTATCAAGTAAAATTTAAAAAGTTTGTTTATTTTTAAATTTCTATTATCTCTTTTCTTATTTTTATTGATTAAATAATCAATTATAAAATATATCGGATATATAATACAAAATGCCGATAAAATAATTATTGGAATATTAAATGAAGTTGTGCCTTCAAACCAAAAGTCACTTAAAGGTGCTATTAACTGATATAAATCAATATGATTATACTTTATACAATAATTAGTTGTGTTTATTATTCCTAATATTAAAAATAGTATATATGGTAATAACGATATTAAGAATATAATCTTTTTAATATTTTTGTTCATTCTTTTCACATCCTCGTATAATATAATTTTACAATACCTAACAAAGAATTAAAATATTATTTGATAAAATTATGTAAAATGTTAGAGTTGAACAAATTATAAATTTAGTCTATACTATGATTGAATTTTTATTGGTGGGAGAAGTATTATGAATAGTATCAAGGTAATTTTAAATAAAACTAAAAATAATTTCTATGAAGTATATAATGATGATGCTTATGTACTTGCTAGTATTATGAAATATAAATTAGTTTTAGAAAATGATAATTTAATTAAAACAGGGTTTCCAAATTCATTATTAAGTGATGTTATTCATTTTCTAAAGAAAAATAGTGTTTCATTTGAAGTAGATGATGATATTGAATTATCATGTGATTTTGGTAGCGAAAATAGATATAATAAATTTTTAAAAAAGAATATACCGGTAGAAAAAATATATGCGCCACATATAAAAAAATATAGTGGCTCTTTTGAAGTTATATTTGAGGATGATGATATAGAAGAGTGGTATATAATTGATAAGGATATTAATGGAAATGCCGAACTAGTTATTAAAACCTATCAAAATAATATAGGTGATGAAGTATCACTGGATAGTGGAATTAAATTCAAAATAGTTGGAAAGAATATAGAATATAAATAACAAATATGATAAAATATCTCTAAAGGACGTGAAGAAAATGGAAAAAGTAAGAACGAGATTTGCACCTTCTCCAACAGGATACATGCATGTTGGAAATTTAAGAACTGCAATATTTGAATATTTAATAGCAAAACATAATGATGGGGACTTTGTACTTAGAATAGAAGATACAGACCAAACAAGAAAAGTAGATGGCGCAATAGATTTTATTTATGATACATTGAGTTTATGTAATATAAAAATAGATGAAGGACCTAATAATAAAGGTAAATATGGCCCATATATTCAAAGTGAAAGATTACCTTTATATAAAAAATATGCGGAAGAATTAGTTGAAAAAGGTTGTGCATATTATTGTTTTTGTACTGAAGAAAGATTAGAAAAATTAAGAAAAGAAGCTGAAGAAAAAAAGATAGCTTTTCTTTATGATGGACATTGTAAAAATTTAACTAAAGAAGAAATAGATGAAAAAATTAAAAATGGTGAAAAATACGTAATAAGACAAAAAATGCCTAAAGAAGGGGTCAGTGAATATACTGATTTAGTCTATGGTAAAATCTCTGTTGAAAATAAATTATTAGAAGATCAAATACTATTAAAATCAGATGGATACCCCACATATAATTTCGCAAATGTAATAGATGATCACCTAATGAATATTACTCATGTAATAAGAGGAAATGAGTATATAATGTCTACTCCAAAATATAATCTTTTATATGATGCATTTGGCTGGGATAAACCAACATATATCCATGTATCTATGGTATTAGGTGAAGATGGACAAAAACTAAGTAAACGTAATGGAGATGCTTCATTTATGGATTTATATAATGATGGATACCTACCTGAAGCAATAGTAAATTATCTAGTAATGTTAGGGTGGAGTCCTGATACAAACGAAGAAATATTTTCTATGGAAAAACTTATAAAATTATTCGATCCAAAAAGAATAAGTAAATCTCCATCAGTATTCGATATCAAAAAATTAAATTGGATTAATGCTCACTATATTAAAAAATTAGATTTAGATGATTTATTAAAAATAACTGTTCCTCATCTAAAAGAAGCATACAATCTAGAAGATAAATCTGAAGAATGGATTAAAGAGTTAGTTTCTATTTATCAAGATCATATAAGTTATGGTAAAGAAATAGTGGAAGTAACAGATTTATTCTTTAAAGATAAAATAAAATTAAATGATGAATGTAAAGAGTTCATGGAAGCAGATGGAATAGGTAATACAATAGATGTATTTTATAAAGAAATTGAAAATATAAATGAATGGACAGTAGAAAATATAAATAACGCAATTATGAATACAAAAGAAAAAGCAGGAGTAAAAGGTAAAATGTTATATATGCCAATAAGAATTAAAGTGTCTGGACAAATGCATGGACCAGAACTTCCGGATACAATACACTTACTTGGCAAAGATGTTGTATTAAATAGATTAAAATAACATAATTTAAACACAATTTAATAATATAATTAAAATGAAGGTGAAGATAATGCGAATATATAATACTTTAACTAAAAGAGTTGAAGAATTTATACCAATAGATAAAAATGAAGTAAAAATGTATACATGTGGACCTACTGTATATAGTTTTGCGCATATTGGTAATTTAAGAACATATATCTTTGAAGACATATTAGAAAAAACTTTAATGTTTAATGGATATAAAGTAAAAAGAGTTATGAATATAACTGATGTTGGTCACATTGTAAGCGATGCAGATGACGGTGTAGATAAAATGGAACTTGCTTCTAAGAAAGAAGGTAAGTCTGCACAAGAAATTGCCAAATTTTATTCAAAAGCTTTCTTTAAAGATTTAGAAAAACTAAATATTAAAAAACCAGAAATAGTTGAAAAAGCAACAGATCATATAGATGATTATTTAAATATGATTAAAGTATTACTAGATAAAGATGTTGCCTACATATCAAATGGAAATGTATATTTTGATATTACTAAATACAAAGACTATTATAAATTATCTGGTAGAGATGATGAAAATAATTTAGTGGGTGCAAGAGATGATGTAGAAGAAGATACTTTTAAAAAGAATCCAGGTGACTTTGCTTTATGGATGACTAACTCTAAATTTTCTAATCAAGAACAAAAATGGGATAGCCCTTATGGAGTAGGTTATCCAGGATGGCATAT
>CANQLF010000004.1 GCA_947624635.1 uncultured Bacilli bacterium
CAAAAGAACAAAGTGATTATTTAAGAAAAGATAATTTAATTGAAGGAAGATATCCCAATATTTATATTTCATCTGACATTGCAAAAATAACTGGAAACAAAGAAGAGTATGTATATAATTCAGGATTGGAAAACGAATTTTATATGGAAATAATTATGAAATATTTGAATGAATATGGTTCAGCAAGCAGAAAAGAAATAATTGCATTATTAAATGATAAACTTCCTAAATCATTGGATAATAAAAATAAAGTTAGTAGAGTAAGATACTTATTAAATCTTTTAAAAAAAGAAGGAAAAATCTATAATGATGCCAAATCAGGGGGATCCTGTTGGAAAGTTAAATAAATTTGCCACTTTTTTGCCGCTTTTTTGCCGCTTTTCACCGCTTTTTTGCCGCTTTTTAATTATTTGATTTTAATTTCAATAAGAATAAGCCAAGCAAAATGGAATTAGATTTAGCAAATGATAACCTATAAAATTCGGTAATAATTATAATAAACATTTTAATTTTCTGTAACCAACTAGATAAAAAACACATACAATAATCTAGGGGGAATAATGATGGATGAAAATATAAAAGTAGTCATAGATGCTGGGCACGGAGGTAGTGATCCCGGTGCAGTATCTGGTAATATTAGAGAAAAAGATTTAACACTTATGATTGCTAAATATATGTTAGAAAGGTTTAGAGAAGAAGGAGTGGATGCTACATTAATTAGAGATGTAGATGAAACTATATCTCCTACTGAAAGAGTAGAAAGAATTTTGAAGGCTTATGGCGATAGTCCCAATGTAGTAGTAATTTCAAATCACATAAATGCAGCAGGCTCAGCAATTAAAGGTGCTCAAGGTGCTGAAGTAATTTACGCTTTAAGGAATGATAGTACTTTGGCTAGAAACATATTAGAGGCATTAGGTGAAGCTGGTCAAATAACACGTACTTATTATCAAAGAAGATTACCAAGTGATCAAACAAAGGATTATTATTTTATAATGAGAAATACAGGGAATACACAACCAGTATTAATCGAATATGGATTTATAGATAATCCACAAGATATAGCTAGAGTTCAGGCTAATTATAAAGAATATGTAGATGCTGTTGTAGATGCAGTTATTAAAACATTTGGAATAACTACTGACACTGGAAACGTTTATACTGTTCAGAAAGGTGATACACTATATAATATTGCCCAAAGATATAATACTACTGTTGATGATATAAAATCTTTAAATAACTTAATGGATAACACACTTTATATAGGACAAAAATTAAGAATACCATCAGCTAGTGAAGTTCCAGGTGCAGGTAGTAATTATGTTGTAAAATCAGGTGACAGTTTGTATAGTATTGCTAGAAGATTTAATACTACAGTAGATGATATAAAAAGATTAAATAATTTAGAAAGTGATATATTATCTATTGGCCAAACATTACAAATACCAACTTCTAGTGATATAGTTGAAGGTAATATATACACAGTAAAAGGCGGAGATACATTGTGGAATATCGCACAACAATTTAATACCACAGTAAGTGATATCGTATCTTTAAATAACTTGACTAATAGTCTTTTATCAATAGGTCAAACACTAAAAATACCTAATAGTATAAATGCTGGCAGTGGAAACACTTATGTAGTTAAAAGTGGAGATACTTTATGGAATATAGCTAGAAGATACAGTACGACAGTTGATAATATAAGAAGACTTAATAATTTAACTAGTGATGATTTAAGTATAGGTCAAACTTTATATATTTAGAGCTTAAAGATGAACTTTAAGCTTATTTTTTTACCTTTTAGAACATAATAATTAATAGGTGAAAATATGATTATAAATAAAATATTATGGGCAATAACTACAGCTCTTATAATTGTAAGTGGTATTTATTTTACTTTTAAGTTAAAAGGGATACAATTTAAATTTAAAAATATGTTTTCAAGTTTAAGAAATAATAGTAAAACATCATCTATCACACCATTTGAAACACTATCAATTTCTCTAGCAGGAAGAATAGGAGTTGGTTCTTTAGCAGGAACTGCTCTATCAATATATTTAGGAGGAATTGGTTCAATTTTTTGGGTATGGATAACCGCACTTATTTGTGCGCCAATCGCATTTTCTGAAAGCTTACTAGGGGTAACATATCAAAAAAAAGATAAAAATGGTATTCATGTGGGTGGGCCATATTACTATATAAGAGATGGATTAAATAAAAAAGCTATTGCAAATATATATGCAATATTAATAATAGTAACTTATGTATTTGGTTTTTTATCTATTCAATCTAATACAATTACAAAATCTATTACAAATGTATTTAATATTAATCCAATATATATTGGAATTTTAATAACACTAATAACATCATTGATAATATTCAAAGGCGCAAAAGGAATAATTACTTCTGCTAGTAAAATAGTACCAATAATGTCCTTAATTTATTTAGGAGTAAGTTTATTTATAATCATCGCAAATATAGAAAGAATACCTATGTTAATAATTAATATTATAAAAGAAGCATTTAACTTTAAAGCTTTAGGTTTTGGAGTTGTTAATGGATTTATAATAGGAATACAAAGAGGAATATTTTCAAATGAAGCTGGTATTGGAACAGGTGCGATTGCATCAGCTACTGCAGATACAGATAGTCCAGTTAAACAAGGATTATTACAAGTGCTTGGAGTTTATTTCACATCTTTAATAGTATGTACTTTAACTGCTTTTGTAATAATGCTTTCAGATTATACATCATTATCTTTAAATGATATCAACGGTATAGAAATAACTAATTATGCATTTTCGTTTTTTGTTGGAAATATCGGTCATATAACAATTATAATTTCTATTATTTTATTTGCTTTCTCAACTATAATCGCGGGTTATTATTATGGTGAATCTAGTCTTAATTTTTTAAAGTTAGAAAATAATATTACATTTCTTAAAATAATTACTTTAATCATACTTTTATTTAGTAGTATTCTAAAAGCAGAATTTCTATGGAATTTTGTAGATATATTTGTTGCCATACTAGGAATTATAAACATAATTTCACTTTTAATGTTAAGAAAAGAAATAATAAGTAAAACCAATAATAAATTATAAATTTATTTTAGGAATGTGTTATACTAGTTGTAGTTGAGGTGAAGTAAATGGAAAAGTTAAAATTTATTAGACCTACTAAAGAATATGAACAACAAGCTTATGATTATATACAAGAATTTATAGATTATGATTCTGACATAAATGGAGTTGGTGGATTAAGTAAATATATTGGTAGATATGATAGTTGGCTAGAAAAACTAGAAGAAGATAGAGTTAGAATCCCAAGTGAAGAAATGGTTCCAAGTGAAACATTTTTCCTAATAAGAGAAAATGATAATAAATTATTAGGAATTATTAATATTAGATTAGCTTTAAATGAAAGATTACTAAAACGCGGTGGTCATATTGGTTATGGGGTTAGACCAACTGAAAGAAGAAAAGGTTATAATACTTATCAATTAAAATGTGCGCTTAAATTTTGCAAAGAAAAAGGAATAGAAAAAGCACTAATCACTTGTCATAAAGACAATATTGCTTCTGCAAAATGTATACAAAATAGTGGTGGAGTGTTAGAAAATGAAGTTGTTGATCCATTAGATGGGAAAGTTATACAAAGATATTGGGTAGATGTAAGAGAATCTTTAAAAGATAACGACTAGTATATTTTTATATATTAGTCCTTTTATTTTCCTAATAAATTAGGCAAAAAAGGGTAAAATGTGTTATTATATAGGAAGTAGGTGGTTACTAATGATTGGAAATAAATGGGATGAAATACTAAAAGATGAATTTGAAAAACAATATTTTAAGGATTTAATGGATTTTGTTACTAATGAATATAAAACTAAAACTATATATCCTTATTTTCCTAATATATTTAATGCTTTAAAGTATACTGATTATGATGATGTTAAAGTTGTAATAATAGGTCAGGATCCATATCATGGAATAGGGGAAGCCCACGGATTATCATTTTCCGTATTAGAAGGAGTTAATAAACCACCATCACTAAAAAATATATTTAAGGAACTTAAAGATGATTTAGGAATAGATGAACCTAAAGAAGGAAATTTAACATCTTGGACTAAAGAAGGAGTTATGCTTTTAAATTCAGTATTAACTGTTGAAAAAGATAAACCAGCTTCTCACCAAAATAAAGGTTGGGAAACTTTTACTGATGAAGTAATTAAAAAAATAAACGAAAAAACAACATCTGTCGTATTCCTACTTTGGGGAAGTTTTGCACGAAGTAAAAGAGCACTTATAACAAATCCAATTCACTGCATTATAGAGTCAGCTCATCCATCACCATTTTCTGCTTATAAAGGATTTTTTGGAACAAGACCATTTTCTAAAGCAAACGAATTTTTAAAGAAAAATAACATAAAAGAAGTAAACTGGGAAATTAAAGATTAGAAGGTAAATTAATGGATATTAAAGATAAAACTATAATAGTATGTTCCAAAAACAAAGCAAAAAATACTGCTGTAAAAGAAGTAATGGAAGAATATTTTAAAAATTTTAAAATAGAATCACTTGAAACTAATTCAAAAGTATCAGAAACACCAATAGGTGATGAAGAAGGATTAACTGGATGCTTTAATAGAATAAATGATGCTATAAAACAAAATGATAGTGGAGATTTTTACATTGCAATGGAAGGAATTTTAACACAAAATAAATTTGGTAGTTTCCTTTGTGGATGGACAGTTATATATAATAAAGAAGAACAAGAATATTATTATGGATGTAGTTCAAAAGTAAAAGTGCCAGATGAAATTATAAATAAAACAACTAAATCCAAACGTTTATCAGGAGTAGTTGCAGAATACTTTAATAGCACAGATGAAGAAATAAGTAAAATTGGTACAAATGGAGTATTAACTCATGGATATTATACTAGAACTGATGAATTTAAAGATTCTATATCATGCGCAATATCTAGTAAATATAAAAGGTTAGCATTAAATAAAAAGAAAAAATAATTATTTAAACGAACTATGATAAATTTAAATAAAGAGATTAAATAGTAAAGACTATCTAATCTCATTTTTCCTTAATATAACATTTATGTATGGTTTCTTACTTGTAATTGTTAAATTTTGATTTTCACACTCGGTTTTTACTATTACATTATAAGAATCGTTTATGTATCCAAATAAATCTAAACATTCATCCCGTTTTTGGCATTATTTAAAGAAAAAGAGCTATTATCTTTTTTGATAGATTATTTGTGTTTTGTTGTATAGAATAATTAGTAGACAATTTGATCTTTTTTTTAGATTGTGATACACTATTGCTAACTTGAGGGAATTGAGATGACCTTCCTTTATTGGAAGTCGAACTCATACCCTCTTGTTTTATTTTAGATAAAAGCTTGTTATTTTCTTTTTTTGTGTTTTTTTTGACCTATTTCATTTAATTTTTTTTCAATCTTCATCACACATCTTCTTTCATTATTTTGTTAAAGTATCATCATATCCATCTGTTGTATAATTGTCACATTTTAAATAAGCTTTATATGTATTATTTGATTCATTATCTAAATCTACATTGGCAACAACATAGTAATCACAATCAATTGATACACCAATATTGTATTTATCTAATAATTGTTTGTTCACTATATTTTCACCGTTTACAAAAGTGCCATCTTCAATATATTCATCAGTATAGTTTTTAACAGAAATTTCCAAATAATCTTCGCTAGTTTTCATAACTTGTGTTTGAGTATTAGATTTAATGTTATTTACTACCTTGTAACTAGTTATAAATGCGATTACTGAAAATAATATTATTACAATTGAGCCAACTAAAGCTATTGTATTTAGCGCTTTTTTAGATTTTAAATTAGTTAAAGTTATTATTAAAGTAATTATTGCAAATATTGTCCCAATAAAACTTTTAAAGAATACAATACAAATTAAACTTATAATCATTAAGATGAATGCTAAAACTTCTTTTTTCATTGATTCCTCATCTCCTATTATCACAATATAGCATATTTTTAACGTAATAAGTAGTGTTTTTCCAAAATTTAAAATCCATATGGATTTTGAATATATTAAAATAATTAAATTAATACAAAGGAAAGTAGTAAATATATTTATGTTACGTGCTTTGTATATTATTTACGTAAAAAGTTATATTAAATAATTTTAATACATAAGCGTTATTCTTTTTCCGTTAATAGATATAAATCCTTCATCTTTTAAATGTTTAATCTCTCTAGTCATTGCACTTCTATCTATAGATAAATAATCAGCTAAATCTGTAAATGAAAAAGGAATAGTAAAAGTTTTAGATACTTTATCTCTTAAAGATATTTCAAAATAATTAAGTAATTTATCTCTAATACTTCTTTTTGTTAATACTTCTATTCTTTCATTCATAGATACTATCTTTAGTGCAAGTAATTTTAAAATATTATCTACTAATTTATTTTGATATTCAGAAAATTTATTATCTACAATTAATTTATTATAATCGATGAATAAAACTTCACAAGGAGAAGTTGCAATAACTGATGTATCATTACTTCTATCTGATGTGAATACTTCACCAAATAAATCATTTTTATTTAACTTTTCAACTATACTTCTATTACCACTATATTCATATCTTATAACATTTGCGCTACCTTCTAATATAATGCCTATTAAATTAATGTTATTAATATTGATAGCTATAGTAGCTTCTTTGTTAAAAGATATTTTTTTAGCATCAAATCTTTTTATTAAATTATCAATTTCTTTTTGTTCAATACCATCAAAAACAGTTATTTTTTCCATGACTTACGCCTCTTTACACTTAATTTAATTATATTTCAAATTTGTTGCAATTGCAACATATTTTTATATTTTAGTGTGCTATGATAGGAATGTAAGATGATAGGAGGAAGTATTTATGAAAATAGTAAAAAGAGATGGAAAAATCGTTGCTTACGACAAAGAAAAAATCGTAACAGCAATTTCTAAAGCAAATGCTGAAGTGGAAGAAAAAGATAAAGTAACAGATGAACAAATTAAAAAAATTGTAAAGTATATTGAAGGATTAAAAAGGGATAGAATACTAGTTGAAGAAATACAAGATATAATTGAACAAGAACTAGTTAAATTAGATAAATATGAACTTGCTAAAACTTATATGTTATATAGATATAAAAGAGCATTAGTACGTAAAGCAAATACTACTGATGAATCAATTTTATCATTAATTAGAAACACTAATAAAGAATTGGCTGAAGAAAATTCAAATAAAAGTACAACACTTGCTTCAACTCAAAGAGATTATATAGCAGGTGAAGTATCAAGAGACTTAACTAAGAGAATTTTACTTCCAGAAAAAATTAGTGAAGCACATGAAAATGGTATATTACACTTTCATGATGCAGATTACTTTGTACAACCAATATTTAACTGTTGTTTAATTAACATAAGCGATATGTTAGATAATGGAACAGTAATGAACGGAAAAATGATAGAAAGTCCAAAAAGTTTCCAAGTTGCATGTACAGTTATGACTCAAATTATAGCTGCAGTTGCATCTAATCAATATGGTGGACAATCAGTAGATATTTCACATTTAGGAAAATACCTAAGAAAAAGTAAAAATAAATTTGTTAATAAATTAACTAAAAAATTTAAAGATACTTTAACTAAAAAACAAATAGAAGAAATTGCTAATGACAGATTAAAAGAAGAATTAGCAGCAGGTGTTCAAACTATTCAATATCAAATAAATACACTTATGACTACTAATGGACAATCTCCATTTGTTACAATATTCATGTATTTAAAAGATGGAGATGAATACATCGAAGAAAACGCAATGATAATTGAAGAAATATTAAAACAAAGATATGAAGGAATCAAAAATGAAAAAGGTGTTTATGTTACACCAGCATTCCCTAAACTTATCTATGTATTAGATGAAAATAACAATTTGACAGGTGGTAAGTATGATTATATTACTGAACTTGCTGTTAAATGTTCTGCAAAGAGAATGTATCCAGACTATATCTCTGCTAAAATGATGAGAGAAAACTATGAAGGTAATGTATTTAGTCCAATGGGTTGCAGAAGTTTCCTATCTCCATGGAAAGATAAAGAAGGTAACTACAAATTTGAAGGAAGATTTAATCAAGGTGTAGTTAGTATTAACTTACCACAAATTGGTATACTAGCAGATGGTGATGAAAAAGAATTCTGGAAGTTATTCGATGAAAGATTAGACCTTTGCAAAGAAGCTTTAATGTGTAGACATTATGCTCTTTTAGGAACTACATCAGATATTTCACCAGTTCATTGGCAATATGGCGCAATAGCTAGATTACAAAAAGGTGAAAAAATAGATGAATATTTAAAAGGTGGATACTCAACTTTATCACTAGGTTATATTGGTATATATGAAGTAACCAAATTAGTTAAAGGTGTATCACATACAGATCCTAAAGGAACAGAATTTGCATTAAAAGTTATGAAACACATGAAAGAAAAATGTGCAGAATGGAAAAAAGAAACAGGACTTGGATTTGCTTTATATGGCACTCCTGCAGAAAGTCTATGTTATAGATTCGCACGTATAGATAAAGAAAAATATGGTGTAATAAAAGATGTTACTGATAAAGGATATTATACAAATTCTTACCACGTAGATGTAAGAGAAAAAATCGATGCTTTCTCTAAACTAAAATTTGAAAGCCAATTTCAACCAATATCATCAGGTGGTGCAATCTCTTATGTTGAAGTACCTAACATGGCACACAACATAGAAGCATTAAGAGAAGTTGTCAAATTTATCTATGATAATATCCAATATGCTGAATTCAATACTAAATCAGATTACTGTCATGTATGTGGATTCGATGGTGAAATAGAAGTTGATGACGACTTAAATTGGGTTTGTCCAAACTGTGGAAATAAAGATAAAACAAAAATGAATGTTACTAGACGTACTTGTGGATATTTAGGTGAAAATTTCTGGAATGTTGGTAAAACTAAAGAAATAAAATCTAGAGTTACTCATTTATAATATAAATATGAAATACGCAGATATAAAAAAATATGACATCGCAAATGGTGTAGGTGTTAGAGTATCATTATTTGTAAGTGGTTGTACACATCACTGCAAAGGGTGCTTTAATGCTGAAGCCTGGGACTTTAATTACGGAAAAGATTTTACTGATGAAGTAATTGAAGAAATAATAGATGCTCTAAAACCTGACTATATCAGTGGCTTATCACTACTTGGTGGTGAGCCACTTGAAGTACAAAATGAAGCAGCAGTTTTATCTTTAATAAAAAAAGTTAAAAAAGTATTTGGTGATACTAAAAATATTTGGTGTTATTCTGGATACTTATATGAAGATTTACTAAAAAGGGCAGAGAGTGATGATATTACAGACGAGATTCTTCATTCTATAGATATTTTAGTAGATGGAAAATTTGAATTAGATAAAAAGGATATTACATTATTCTTTAGAGGTTCATCTAATCAAAGAATTATAGATGTAAAAAAATCATTAAAGAATAAGAAAGTGGTACTAAGCGAAAAAAACAGAAGGAGAAACGAAGATGCAGTTAAATGTTAAAAAATTAAATGAAGAAGCAGTACTACCTACATATGGTACAGAGTTTTCAGCAGGAGCAGATCTTTATGCTTGTATAGATGAAAATGTTACAATAGAAGTAGGTGAGACTAAATTAATTAAAACAGGCTTAAGTATGGAGATACCTGAAGGTTATGCAGGATTCATATATGCAAGAAGTGGACTTGCTTCAAAAAGAGGATTAGCTCCAGCAAATAAAGTAGGTGTAGTTGATGCAGATTATAGAGGTGAAATAATGGTTGCACTGCATAATCACTCAAATACACCGCAAGAAATAGAACCAAAAGAAAGAATCGCACAACTTGTAATCGCACCATTTTTAAAGGTAGATTTTAATTTAGTTGATGAGTTAAGTGACACGGAACGTAGTTCTGGTGGATTTGGTTCAACTGGTAAAAAATAAGATTCAGTTTTGTACTGAATCTTTTTTGTGCATGAATTTTTATATTGATAGTACTACTTTTTTTTGGTAGAATTATACTAGGAGAGTGATAGTAATGAATTATATATTAATAACTATATTAATTGTATTAGTAATTTTATTTTTATACGGATTTATTATCTACAACAGTTTTATAAAATTAAGTAATAAAGTACAAGAGGCATTTTCAACAATGGATGTTTATTTAAAAAAAAGATGGGATTTAATACCTAATATTGTTGAAACTGTAAAAGGATATGCTAAACATGAAAAGGATACATTAAAAGAAGTTATAGAACTTAGAAATGGAAATTACGATGATTTATCACAAAGTGAAAAATTAAAGGCAAATGAACAAATAAATAAAAATATTACAAAATTAATGGCATTAAGAGAAAGTTATCCAGAATTAAAAGCAAATGAAAACTTCTTATCACTTAGTGAAGATTTAAAAAAAGTAGAAGAAGATATTGCTAATTCTAGAAAATATTATAATGCCGTTGTAAGACTTTATAATAATAAAGTTGAAATGTTTCCAAGTAATCTTTTAGCTTTCGTTTTTGGATATAAAACAAAAAGAATGTTTGAAGCTAACTCTAGTGAAAGAGAAACTATAAAAGTAGAATCTATTGATCAAATTGTTGATAGTTTATCTTCTTATAAACCTAGTATTAATCCGAAATATAGCAATCTAGATTATATAATTGATAAATATAATGTAGATATTAATGTTAATGAAAATAACACACTAGATATAACTGAAACTATCACTGCTTATTTTAACGTATCGAAGCATGGTATATTTAGAACTATACCTTTGAGAAACGAAATTACAAGATTAGATGGCACAACATCTACTAACAGAACTCAAATTACTAATCTAAGTGTTAATAACGAATATTCTACATCAAGAGAAGAAGGTAATTATGTAATTAAAATAGGTTCAGCAAATAAAACTTTTACAGGGGAACAAACTTACATAATAAAATATACATACAACTTAGGTAAAGATACAGGTAAAGGTTACGATGAATTATACTATAATATCATAGGTAATGAATGGGATACAGTAATTGGAAATGTTTCTTTTGATATTACAATGCCAAAAGATTTTGATTCAAGTAAACTAGGATTTACAAGAGGATTAAAAGGCTCAGTAAATAGTACAAATATAAAATATGTAGTTAATGGAAATAAAATATCAGGTGTTTATAATGGTATACTAGATACTAATGAAGGACTAACAGTTAGATGTGAACTTGATGAAGGCTATTTTGTTGGCGCTTCTCTTAAAACAAATATAGTCGATTATTTAATGTTTATAATACCTTTACTATTTTTGCTAATATCAATACTACTATGGTATTTGTTTGGTCATGATAATCAAGTAATAGAAACAGTTGAGTTTTATCCACCGGAAGGATTTAATAGTTTAGAAGTTGGATATATGTATAAAGGAAAAGCTAATAATAAAGATGTTGTATCTTTACTAATATATTTAGCTAATAAAGGATATATTAAAATTTCCGATATAAGAAAAAGTTCATTATTACTTGGAAATTCTGGTTTTAAAATAACTAAATTGAAAGATTATGATGGTGAAAATATAAATGAAAAAATGTTTTTAGATGGACTTTTCCCTTCTAAAAAGAAAATGGATTTTTTTGATGAAAATATAAATATTTTTTTCGAAAATAGTGGGGCAAGTAATTTTTTTAAAATGATTAATAATGACGAGGTCAATCCAGCAATGAAAATGCTTAGTAAAGAAGAAAAAGTATATAATGAGAGCAATAAAAATGATATTGATATGGATGTTAATGAAGTAACAGATATGGATTTATATGATAAGTTTTATGTTACAGTTAGCAGAATATTATCAAATATAAACAAAAAAGAAAATAAATATAAAATATTTGAAAAAAGTGTTAATTTAAAGTCATTTATTATAATTTTGTTAATGATTATATCAGCAATAACTACTATTACGATTCCTACATTAGGATATACGGGAATAGAGGGGTTGAAATTAACTATATTTATATGTGTAATTTTTGGTATTTTCCTTTCAGCATCAATATTTTCAGTAGGCCCTTTATTGTCAAAAATAATTATTTTTGTTGTTATATCAATAATAACATATCTGTTCCTTAGAGATCTTCCAATTACGAATGCAATTATTAATGAACCTATATATTTATTTGGAGTTTTGGTCGGTTTAATATGTTTAATAGGAATGATAATTTGTTTAAAATATATGCCAAAAAGAACTAAATATGGTAACGAAATATTAGGTAAAATAAGAGGATTTAAAAATTTCTTAGAAACAGCAGAAAAAGAAAAATTAGAGGCTATGGTTCTGGAAAATCCAACATATTTTTATGATATTCTACCATATACTTATGTTTTAGATGTATCAGATAAGTGGATTGAAAAATTTGAATCTATATCACTTAAATCGCCAGATTGGTATGATAATACAAATGCCTTTGATATTATTACTTTTGGTTCATTTATAAGTAGTACTATGTCATCTGCTGAAAGTGTTATGACATCAAGTCCATCAAGTTCTAGTAGTTCATCATTTAGCTCATCATCAAGTGGTGGTGGCTCATCTGGAGGAGGCTCCGGCGGTGGAGGTGGAGGTTCTTGGTAAAAAATAAAGATTCAGCTTTGCACTGAATCTTTTTCAAATTCACTAATTAAATGGTTAATATCACTTTCTGGAATTCTTGTATTAGAATTTCTTTTTAACTTTATACAAGCTTTAATTGCTTCATCATAAGAAATTATATTTTTTTCTTTCATTAATTTTATTATCTTTAATGTTCTTATTACTTCTATTCCATGTTTAATTGAATATTCTCTTAATTTATTGTCACCTGTTGCAAGAATACCATTGTTCTTTTTAGCTAATATATAATTAAGTAAATCATAAATAGATAATCCATTTGTTTCTTTTTTTATTTTATACATTTTTTTAAAATCATCTGGTGTAGATTCTATAATTTTCATTTTAGAAATAATTTTAATATCACATGTTGAACTATTTATCTCATCATGTATTATAAAATCACTTACATATATATTATCTAAGGTTATAAATTTATCAAGTATTCCAGCGTTATATAAGTCAGTTATTATATTAGTATCAGTAATTATTATTTTCTGTGTTATATTCATCAGTAGATACCCCCAATAATTCACAAGCTTTATTTAAAGAGATAATATTATCTGATTCAAGCTTGTGAACTATTCTTTTAAATTGAACCGATACTTCCGGAATTATTGGATCAGGATCATTTTTTCCTATTTTTTTATTTATAATTATATTTAATCTTTTATATAGATATTCACTTATGATACATAAATCTTTTAATCTATATATAATAGCAGAATAACTTACTTTATATTCTTTTTTAAAAGCTGTCAATTCAAAAAAATCAATATTATTTCTAGAAGGACCAAATTCATTTATTACAGCTTCTTTAGGCATTAACAAGCTACTAGCAAATCTATTACATGCTTTTTCTTCATTTAAAAGTTCATCATTAATATTTAGTATTAAATGTCCTAGTTCGTGAGCAATCGTAAACCTTTGTCTAGCACCATCTTTAATTCCACTTAAAATAATTATTACAGGTATATTGTTTACTATTTCACTTAATCCGTCAAAATCATCAAAGCGATTATTCGTATTATCTACTTGAATAATTACAAATCCTAAATTTTCTAGTATACTTATTAAATCTGATATTGGTTGTATATTTGAAATTTTAATATCATCTCTAAATTTTTTTGCAGCAAGTTCTGCATCTTCTATATTGTTACAAATGTAGTGCTTAACTCTACCATTAATACTAGTTATATTATTAAGTTCAATAACTTCAAGATATTTAGCAACTTCATTTTGTATAATATTTTCAAGTAATTCCAATTTTTGACCTTTTAGTCTCTTTCTTTTTCTAAAAGAAGTAAACTTCATTTTAGGTGGATTATAGGTTTTTAATATTTCTAATGCTTTAACATTGTAAGCATCTGCAAATTCAATTATCTTCTTAGAATTAGGTATTATTTCACCATTTTCATATTTTGCTACTGCAGGTGCAGACATATTTAATAGTTTTCCAGCTTCTTTCAAAGATAAATTTTTGATGAGTCTAACTCTTTTTAAATTTTTACCTATCTCATTCATATTTTCAGTCCTTTCCAGTTAATATTTTAACATTAAAAAGTAGAAATGTAAACCAAGCAATTTTTAAATAAATTGAAATCTATCATCTAAATAATCAAATCAGAATGATTCAAATTCTTTTATATGGTAATTTAGCAGTGATGTAGAAGATTTTGATAAAACATTCAAATTAGCACTGAATCTTTTGCTATTTCTTTAGAGTCTATATATTTATAATTAAGAAGATTATCGTTAGTAACTATTTTTTTGCCCAATCTAGATTCTATTTCTTTTCTAGTTAAATCTGCAACTTCTCCACCAGATTTTGCTATTACTTTATTTTGTTCTAGTCCATAGGGTTTATGTTCCTTAGCAAGTTCCCTAGTAGTAGTTTCTCCAATATCAGCAAGTAAAACTTCTAAATCAGACATGTTATCCCTTAGTGATTCTTTTCTTAATCCTTTATAATTTTTGTATTGTTTAGCTGTCATACCAGACCAACTTTTGTATATTTCATTTGTTAATATAGCATATTCTATATCTTCAGTAACACCAAGTTCATTCCATATATCTGTTAGTTTCTTTCTATCTTGAATACCTTTGATTCTCTTTATTATCCATTCTTCATCATATCCTTTAGCTCTATAATTATCGATAGCCCTTTGAACAGTAATAGATGGATCAAAAGTTTCATCAATTCTTTCTTTACCTAATTTCGCAAGCCAAAGTTTTATAGGTTCCGCATTTTTTGATGGAACAGATTCGATAATTCTAAACATTCCTTCAACATCCACAACATCTGTTAAACGATATTTACCATCTTGAGCTTTTAATTTCAACTGGTGACATTTTGTCACCGTTTCATTTCCTTCCTCTTTAAGCCTTTGTTTTAGCTTATTCCAATATTTTCTTCCATCAGCACTATTAGTAATAACATTTACTATATCTACTACACTAACATAATACTTTTCATCAGCATCATTCCAAACAGTTCTAATAGTTTCACTATTAAATATTTTATTTACAATATACAATTGATTTTGATTCATAACTAATACCCTCCTAACTTTAGTTACTTATAAATTAATTATAACGTATATATGTTCTTTTGTCAAATGATTAAATGTTTTTTATAAAAAAATTTGTTAATGTTTATCCTTGACAACTTAACTTCAAAAATGATAAATTAGGTTAGGTAAGTTATTTACTCGGCACATGTAGAGCTAAAAGCTCGTAAATCTGATTACGGCATATAACTAATCAGATTGCATGTGTCTTTTTGTTTGCAGTAAAGGAGGTGCATTATGTCTAAAAAACAACATTTATTATTCGCACTAATAACAGTATTAATTACTGTTCCATGTTTCGTATTTTATTGTTCATCATATGAAGCTGGTGGTTTTAATGTCAATGTTATAAAAAATTCACTTATATTTATTCCAATAGAATTTGTCTTGGCATATTTAAGCGAAATATTTGTAGGAAGTCCACTAGCTATGAAAATAACTAATAAAGCTATTAATCCTAAAAAATGTGAACCATTTATATTTGAACTTATATATATATCTTCAACAGTTCTTATAATGTGTCCATTAATGAGTTTTTTAGCAACCATTTTATATAATGGCATCATTGGAGTAGTTATGAATGGATTACCGTTAAATAATTTTTTAATTAACTTTATTCCATATTGGTTACAAAAGATAGTTTTAAACTTCCCATTTGCTTTATTATCACAAATATTCTTTATACAACCTGTTGTAAGAATTATATTTGGTAAAATAAATAAAGTTAAAAATGCATAAAAGAGGTGATGATAATGGATAATTTAACAAAAAGTTCTAAAGAATTAAAATTAATGAGGGAAATGTTATCAGGTAATATATCTTTTAATGATAAAAAAATAAATGAATTACGAAAGATACAATCATTAATTCATCCATATAAAGATAATTACGAACAAAAAAGAAATAAAATTTTAAAAGAAAAACAAAAAATGATTTCAATACTTTATAAATAAAACGACGAAGCCTCGCCGTTTTTATAATTTAAAATCATTTACATCATCATCAGTCATATCTTTTCCATCAAAGAAAGGTTTTTCCTTATACCTATTTACCATTGCAATTAAATTAGATGGGAAAGTTCTAACTAATTTATTATATTCAGTAATATTGGAATTATAATATTCTTCGTAATAAGTTAAATTATCTTCAATTTCAGTTAAACTTTTATCAATTTCAACAAATGATTCACTTTTTAATAATTCTTTATGTTCTTCTTTAATCTTATAAAACTCATTCATTGGATCTACTAGTTTACGATTTAATTCAAAACTAGAAAATTTTCTAGATCTCATTTTGACAATCTCAGGAAATAATTCTTCTTTAATATCAGTATTACCCTTAATAACATTAATTGATTTACTCAAATTGTCAAATTTATCTCTTATAGAATTATCAATATAACTTTCTACTTCATTTATCCTAATAATAAGAGATTGAAAATCATTGTAAATATTTACATAATAAATACCTATTAATCCAGCAATAATAATTAATAGAAGTAGAATTAAAAGAAAAGTACTCAATACAATCACTCATTTCTAATCTATTTGATTATACCAAAATAAAAAGATTACCGCAAGTAATCCTTTAATCTAAATCTTTAAATAATAAACCTATATTGATTATACCAGCAATTCCTACTAATGTATAAACAATTCTAGATAACATAGCATCCATGCCTCCAAATAAAGTTGCGACTAAATCAAATTGGAATAAACCTATAAGTCCCCAATTTATCGCACCGATAATTGTTAGAACAAGTGCGCATTTTTGTAATATATTCATGTTCTTCCTCCTTCGTTAACTATTTATATGCTTTCCAAAAAAAATTATTTTATACATAATTGTAAAAATTACCCATATAATTTATTGAAAAAAAAAATATTGAGGTGAGAAAGTGAAAAAATATGTTTTAGCATTAATGCTTTTGTGTTCAGTTTTTTTAGTAGGTTGTGGTAAAACAACAGAAAGTGATGTTGTAAAAGACATAAGTAAAAATGTAAATAAATCTAATGGATATTATCTAGAAGGAGAAATGCAAATAATAAATAATGAAGATACTTATACTTATGATGTTGAAGTATCATATCAAAAGGATGATAAATATAGAGTAAGTCTTACAAATACATCCAATAATCATGAACAAATAATTTTAAAAAATTCAGAAGGAACTTATGTTTTAACACCAGCACTTAATAAAAGCTTTAAATTTCAAAGTGATTGGCCATACAATAATTCACAAGTTTATTTATTACAATCTTTAATTAATGATTTAGATAGTGATAAAGATAAAACATTTGAAGAAAAAGATGGAATGTATTTATTAAAAACTAAAGTTAATTATCCTAATAATAGTAATCTAGTAAATCAAATAATATATATAGATAAAGGAATGAACTTTAAAGAAGTACATGTATTAGATGAAAGTGGAATTCCTCAAATAAAGATGAAATTTAATAAAATAGATATGAAAGCAACATTTGATAAAAATCATTTTGCGCTAAATGAAAATTTAAAAAGTTCAAAAACTGAAGAAGAAACATTTAAACCTGTAAGTAAAATTGAAGATACAATTTATCCTATGTATATGCCTAATGATACACATTTAGTTAGTGAAGATGTAGTTAATAAAGATGAAGGTGAAAGACTTATATTAACATTTGAAGGTGAAAATCCATTCATGTTAGTTGAAGAAACTGCATCAGTTGCAGAAGAATCAGAAATAATTCCTGTAGTAGGTGAGCCATTAATTTTAACAGATACAGTTGCAGCTGTTACAGATACATCTATAAGTTGGGTAAGTAATGGAATAGAATACTACATTGCATCAGATGTAATAGCTCAAGATGAATTAGTTAATATTGCTCGTTCTTTAAGTGTTTCTGCACTAGAAAAGTAGATTTTATATCTATTTTTTTCTTTTTTTAAAATTAATTTTAAATTAACTTGCATTATAAACAAATGTTTGATATAATTAGTTTAGGAGGTAATGTGTATGAATAATGAAGTTATGACAACAATGAATGTTAATGATAATGACGTAAAAGTAATAAGAGTTGATAATGAAGATTACATTTCATTAACTGATTTAGCAAGATATAAAAATAAAGATAATCCAGGAGATGTTATTATAAAATGGATGAGTAATAAAAGTTCATTTGACTTTTACTCATTATGGGAAGAGTTATTTAATGATCATTTTAAACTAGCGGAATCCCGCGAGTTTAAAATGGACTCTGCAAGTCAATCATTTACTATGAGTCCATCAAGATGGATCAATTTAACTAACTCTAAAGGCTTTATAAGTAAAAGAGGAAAATATGGTGGTGGAACTTTTGCACATCCAGATATTGCTTTGGAATTTGCATCGTGGATTGATCCTGCTTTTAAATTATATTTAATAAGAGAATTTGAAAGGCTTAAAAAAGATGAAAGCTATCAAAGTGAAGTAGAATGGTCTGTTCGTAGAATGTTATCAAAGACAAATTATAAAATTCATACTAACAGCATAAAAGAGAACATAGTACCAAAGCTTACTGAAAAACAAAAGAAATTTGTTTATGCTGATGAAGCGGATGTAATAAATGTTGCTTTATTTGGTATAACTGCTAAAGAATGGAGAGAAGAAAATCCAAATTTACAAGGTAATGTTAGAGATTACACTGATATTTTACATTTGGTAATATTAAGTAATTTGGAAGTATTAAATGCAAATATGATTGATAATAATATTCCACAAAAAGAAAGATTAGAAAGATTAAATAATATTGCTATTAAGGAGTTAAATATATTAATAGAAGATAATAATATTAAGACTATTCAAAATTTTGATTCAAGAAAACAAATAATAGATATTATGTAATATTAAAAATTTTAAATAGTGTTTCAGCACTAGAAAAGTAGATTTTATATCTATTTTTCTTTTTTTTAAAATTAATTTTAAATTAACTTGTATTATAAACAAATGTTTGATATAATTAGTTTAGGAGGTAATGTGTATGAATCAAGATAAAATGTATTTAATTAATAAATTGTTTAATAATAAGACAATAAGAACAGTATGGGATAAAGATGAAGAAAAATATTATGTTAGTGTTGTTGATGTAGTAGGTGCGATTGCTGAAAGTGATAACCCACAAGTATATTGGAGAGTTATGAAAAAAAGACTTAAAGATGAAGGAAATGAAACCGTTACAAATTGTAACGCTTTGAAATTAAAAGCTCAAGATGGCAAATATCGTTTAACAGATGTTGTAGATATCGAAGGAATGTTTAGAATTATTGAATCTGTTCCTTCGAAGAATGCAGAACCTATAAAAATTTGGCTTGCAAGATTGGGCAAAGAAAGAATTGATGAAGTGTTTGATCCATCGATTGCCGTCCAAAGATCTATAGATTTATATAGAGCTAAAGGTTATGATGAAAAATGGATAGCAAAAAGAATAAAAGGTATTCAAGATAGAAAAGAACTTACTGATATTTGGGCAAATAGTGGAATAACAGAATCAAAAGAATACGCTATATTAACAAATGAAATCTATAAAGAATGGTCTGGTATGAAAGCAAATGAATATAAAGAATTCAAAGGACTTCGTAAAGAATCTTTAAAAGATAATATGTCTAATATAGAAGTAATATTATCCGATTTAGGAGAAGAAGCAACAAAAGAACTTGCCAAAGAGTATAAACCATATGGATTAGAACAAAACAAAAAAATTGCTAAAATGGGTGGCAATACTGCTAAGGTAGCTAGAGATGATTTAGAAAAGAAATTAAAAAAATCGGTAATTACAAATGAAAATAATTTAAACTATAAATATATTAATGAAAATAAGAAAATAGAAATAAGTAATTCTACATTTGTAAAGTAGATTTTATATCTATTTTTTTCTTTTTATGATATAATTTTTATTGGTGATGTTATAATGGCAAAAAGAAAAATAAAGAAAAATGCACAAAAAAATAATATTCATTATGATAATAATAAAACATATTATAATGAACAATTAAAAAAATTAGGAATAATTATTGGAGTTTTACTTGGAATATTTATAATAATATATTTAATAATTGGTATATTTGTTACTAAAGAAATTAAATTATTTAATAATAATGAAGAGGTTAAAGCCGAAACTACTATTCAATATAGTAAAATATTAGCTGGTGAAACATTTAGTCAAAAAGACAGTGAATATTATGTAATATTTGCAGATACAGAAAGTGTTAATTATGCTACATATCAATTATTAGTAACTAATAAAGCTGATAAAAATATTTATACAGTAGATATGGACAACCCAATGAATCAAAAATATGTAAGTGAAGAATCTAATAAAAATGCTAATAGGGTATCAGAATTAAAAATAAAAGGAGACACTATGATTAAAATAAGCAATAATAAAAATGTTGGATACTATGAAGGAGTAAGTTCAATACTTGCAGAATTAAAGTAAAATTTGACATAAATTTTTAAGCAAAACTAAATTTTAGTTTTGTTTTTTTCTAATATTGTTCTAAATGTTTTAAATTTATGATATATTTATTAAGGATGATGGTGGTGAACTTATGGAAGAAGAAACACAAGAAGAAGTAAAAGAAGAAAAGAAAAAATTTATTAAAACAGATTTTAAACTTGTAGAAGTTGTAATATCAATATTAATTACAATGGTTATAGGTATTATAATAGGATATGCAGTTACAACTAAGTTTTCATCTGCAAGTACTAAACTAGCTAAAAATGATAAGTATTTAAAAGAGTTTATAGATACATATGAAGAAATACAAGATGAATATTATAAGGATGTGGATAAAAAAGATTTAATTAGTTATGCAATTAGTGGAATGCTTTCAGTTTTGGGTGATCCTTATTCAGTATATATGGATGAAGATACAACAAATGATTTTAACGAAAGATTATATGGTGATTATGAAGGAATAGGTGCAGAAATATCTATGACTGAAGATGGAAAAGTTATAATATATAGTACGTTTAAAGATTCACCAGCTGAAAAAGCAGGACTTAAAAAAGACGACATAATATTAGAAATAGATGGTGAGAATGTAGAAGGTAAAAATAGTTCGGAAGTATCTAGCATGATTAAAACTTCTACAAAATCTGAAGTTAAAATAAAAATAAAAAGAGAAGATAAAGAATTAACTTTAACAGTTAAAAGACAAAACATTACATTAGATTCAGTTACACATGAAATATATGAAAAAAATGGTAAAAAAATAGGTTATATTAATATAAGTATATTTGCTGCTAATTCATATTCTCAATTTAGAAATGCAGTATTGGATTTAGAAAAATCAAAAATAGATTCACTTATAATAGACGTTAGAAATAATTCTGGAGGCTATTTAGATTCTGTTACAGATATGCTTAGTATGTTCCTAGAAAAGGATAGCATTATATATCAATTAGATGACAAAGGTAAAATTACTAAGAAAAAAGATGACACAAAAGAAAAGAGAAATTATAAAGTTGCAGTTATTATAAATGAGTATAGTGCATCAGCATCAGAAATACTTGCTTCTGCATTTAAAGAAAATTACGGAGGAGAAGTTATCGGTGTACACTCTTATGGAAAAGGTACTGTACAACAAACAAAAGAATTAAAAACTGGTGGTATGATGAAATTCACTACTCAAAAATGGTTGACGCCAAAAGGTAATTGGATTCACGAAAAAGGTGTTGAACCAACTATAGAAGAAAAATTAAATGAAAATTATTATGAAGATCCTAAGATTGAAAATGATAATCAATTACAAAAAGCAATGGAAATACTAGCTAAATAGTATTATTGCTTTTTTCTTTGACTTTTATTATGTAATTACGTTATAATAATAAACGTAAAGAAACGAGGATATTAAAATGGATGATATAAGAATAGGACAAAAGTTAGAAATCCACAGTTATAAACATAATAAAAAAATTCATAGAACTTGGGATGAAGCTATTGTATTAGATATTAAAGATGACTATATAGTGTGTGGTAATAATAGAACTTTAGTAACAGAATCAGATGGAAGAAAGTGGAAGACTAAAGAACCAGCAATAATATACTTTTTTAAAGATAAATGGTATAACGTTATATGCCAGTTAAAAGATAAAGGAATATACTACTATTGTAATATTGCTTCTCCTTATATAATAGATGGAAAATATATTAAGTATATTGATTATGATTTGGATTTAAGAGTTTTTCCAGATGGAGCCTTTAGAATCCTTGATAGAGATGAATATAAGTATCATAGACATTTAATGAAATACAGTAAAGAAATAGATAGTATTACTTCTTATGAATTATCTAATTTAATAGATTTATATAAAAAACATGATGGGCCTTTTAAAAAAGGATTAGAAAAATATTATTATTCAATTTATTTAGAGTATTCTAAAAAAACAGAAAATGTATAAAGTGAACAACAATTTTCACTTTATACATTGGCAAAATTTCAAAGTAAATGCAACCCATAAAAGTCAAAGTAAATGCGACTAATAAGGAAAGTTGAAAATAAAAAGC
>CANQLF010000005.1 GCA_947624635.1 uncultured Bacilli bacterium
TATGATGAAGGTGTTGTGCAAGGTATTGAACAAGGCATAGAACAAGGATTAGTTAAGGGTATTGAACAAAATAGGGTAGATATTGTTAAAAAAATGTTAGATGAAAATATAGATATTGATTTAATATCTAAAGTTACAGGTTTATCTAAGGAAGATATTTTAAAAATTAAAGACAATAATTAAAAACTTGCAAAAAATTAAAAAATGATTATAATAGGTGTTGTTGAAGAAGGAAGAATAATGTGAGAAGTATGTCAGCTATTGTAACTTATTCAAGTGCAGTATAGAAAGAGGGATTTTTGTGAATACAAAACTAAAAAGATTTTTATCAACAGTACTAGTAAGTACAAGTATAGTAGTACCAAATGTAGTAAATGCAGAAGTAAATCAAAAATATACAACAGGAAGTGCAAATTATAGTTTAGATAAAACTGATGCAAGTAGTAAAGAAATAAAAGTATATCTAAATGGAGAACAATTAGAATTTGATGTTCCGCCAGTAGAAATTAATGGAAGAACTAAAGTACCATTTAGAAAAATATTTGAAAGTATGGGGACAGTGGTATGGTTTAATGAGAGTGATAACAGTATACTCGGAATAACAAGAAACGGAGATGTAATAACACATAAAGTTGGAACTAATACTGCAATAATTAATGGTGAACAAAAAACTTTTGATAGTATATCAGAAGTAATAAATGATAGAACATTAATACCAGTAAGAATGGTAGCTGATTTATTAGGTGCAGATGTAAGTTGGATAGAAGAAAATAATGAAGTTCAAATAAATAAAGAAATAAAAACAAATGAATATCATGCAGCAATAAAAAAAGTATTAGAGCATTCATTGGATCAAAACTTCAATCCAGAAAACTTTAAAAGATATATGAAATATCAAGCTACACATGGAAATATGGATATAACTCAAGTAATATTGGATGTTAATATGGATTTAGATAAAGAATTAGTAAAATCAAATATGAAAACTGACATAACAGCTATTATTAATGGTGAAGAAATAACAGATATTCCATTTTTACAAGCAAAAGAAGAAGATGTAAAAATAGTAAAAGATCTTAATAGCAACACAATGTTAGTAAATGACTTTAATAAATTACCAGAAGATTACAAACCTGATAATATGATAAGTGTTTCAGAAATTAATAAAAATAATATAGATTACTATGGAGCAATTACAGGAGCATTTAAAGATTGTTATTTAAAAGATACATTATATAATGATTATATGGAAATGAATCAAGCATTCCAAGAATATACAGGAAAAAGTTATGGAATAGTTGATCCAGAAGGATATAAAACGTCAAAAGATATAAAAGATAAGATAAGATTGGATTATTGGCAAATCAAAGATATGTGGCCTTTAACAGAAGATGAAATATTATATTATGTAGCTGCTACTTCTATTGATGAATTACAAACAGGATTAGCTTTTAGATTTAATACTCTAGGGGTATTTCCATATGACATCAATGAATATAGAAGAAATTTAGGATATCAATTAACAGAAAGTGAAGAATACTTTGTTAATCTTGCTGATACAAGATATGATTGGATTATTGAAAATGGGTACAAATATGGATTTATACAAAGGTACCCTGAGGGTAAAGAAAATATTACTAGAAGAATAAAAAGAAAGGATCATTTTAGATATGTAGGAAAAGAAGTAGCAAAAATAATGCATGATGAAAATTTATGTTTAGAAGAGTATGTTGCTAAATACGAAAATCAATCAGGGTATGCTACTACTGAAGATTCAGTTAAGAAATTATTATTAAAATACTAAATATAAAAGACATAAAATCAGTTTTGATTTTATGTCTTTTTATCATTGTTATTAATTGACTTGTTATTATAAATATAATATAATTTTATTGTATTATAAAGAAAATAAAGTAAGGATTGATTTTATGAAAATAAGGAAAATAATATTAATTATATCTTTATTACTAATTTTTCCTATCAATGTTTATGCTAAAACATGTTCTAAAGAAGAAAGAAATAAAGTATATGCAATGATTAATAATATTAAAATTAATTATGTACATTCACATGACAATTACTTTAATATATCTATTTCTAATGTACCAGAAGAATTATATTTAGTTCTTCCTTCCGGAAGAAAAATATATTCTAATAATTTAGATGATGCAAAAAAGGATACTTATCCAGGTGGCAAAAAAATCACATTTAATGTTTATTCTACAAATGGTGATGAATGTATAGATGAAATGAAATATGTAAAAACTCTATTTATACGTAGTTATAATGTTTATTCAGAAAAAGAAATATGTAAAAACGAAGATTATAAGGACTTTAAGTATTGTAATAAAAATTACCAGGGGGATATAACAGAAGAAAAATTTGAAAAAGAGTTAAAAAAATATGAGAAAAATTTAACAATACCAGAGGAAGTTCCAAAAGTAGAGGAAAAAGAAAATAATAATTATATTCCTTATATAATTTATGGAACTATAGGTGCAACTTTAATACTTGTAATAACAATTATAGCTATATTTAGAAAAAGAAGTAGGAGGAAGATTAAATTATGAAAAAAAATTTTTTAAAAATCATTTTTTCTCTATTTATTTTATCAGTATTAATGATACCGATTAATATTTCTGCAGCTACAAATACTAATGTTAAGGCTTCTTCTTGTCCTTTTGGTGGTACTGGAACTCCAATAGATAATAATAATGGTTCATATTACGATACTTTTGAGGGAAGATGTGGAAGTGATACTACAGGTGAAGAGTCCAAGATTGGTGGTATTTTTCAATGTGCAGAAGACGTTTTACATCCTAAAACTTGGACTGGTGATTTTTTCAATTTGTATACAGAAGATAGCACAAAAGTAAGATGGGTAAAATATATTATTGGTAGAATTGATACCTGGATTGGTAATGGCGGAACATGGGCAATAAACAGTGGCTTAAACGTAAGGACATGTCCAGAAATGAGTTTATCATTTAATACAGAAACTGAAATATTTAAAAGCTCCGGTATGTTTAACGATGGAACAGTTAAAAAAAATGCAAAAATAGTAAGTATAGAAAAATTAAATTTTGATGATGAACACGCTATAAGTGTTTTGGGAACTCAAAAATTAGAGGACATTAAACAATATTCTGTAGTTGATTATTCAATTACAAACAAAAGTGTTGATTGGAAAAGTCAAATTACAGATGCCGACGGTAATTTGAAAAATCAAAATATTACATATGATATAAATATTAACAAATTATCTACATATAATCCTTTCCATGGACTAGGGTTTAATGGAAGAAGTGCATATTTAGTTGGTGCTGGTAGAGCATTACACTATTTAGTACCTGTAAAATTGGTTATAGAATTTGATAGTGATAACCCACCTCCACCAAAAAATCCTTGCGTTGATGGAGAAAATGGAAAAACAAGCCAACAATATGCTTATGAACATCCTGGAGTATGTTGTTATGAGTATCCTGAAACTTGTTGTGATAATTTGGATAAAATTAATGAAATAAAAAATACTAAACCAGATGTTTTAAATTTTTGTTGTAATCAAAATAGTGATCTAGCAGCATATGGTGATTCTGAAAAAAATGGACTTCCAAAACTTTGGACATTTATTCATTGGTTTAATGAGGGGAAAATGACAAAGGAACAAATAGATGAGCTATGTCCAAACTATAATACATGTGATGATATAAATGCATATTATTACGATAAATATAAAAATCAACCATCACTTTGTTGTCAAACACATCCTCTAAGTGATAAAAAATTACAAGACACTAGATGTAGTCCTGAAAAACCTAAAGAAGAAGGAACGTGTGAAGTAAATAAATGTAAAACTGATGATTCTTATTTTGATAGTAATAGAGCATGTTGTTGTGAAAAAAATCCAGGTGATGATAGATGTGGATGGGATATAGATGTAGATGAAAATGGACTATCATGTTCAAGTACTCCAACACTGATAGATGCTAATTTTGGTACAGGTACAGTAGCATCAGGAACTAATGTTGGTGGTGATACTAAAGAAAATATTTCATTTACTAGCTATAATAGACAAGACTTTTTTAAAAGTAATATTATTAAGGCTGGTACTGGTTTTGAAAATAATATTTCAGTAAGACATCAAGTACTTAAAACTGCAGATTCATATTATGATTATTATTCTTCTTGTAGTGATGAAAATTGTGCAGAAAACAGTGCTAAAAATGCAATAAAAAATAAATTAGGATTATCAGATGATATGTCAGTAGATAATAGTTTACTAACTTCAGAAATAAATAAAGTTATAGATACAAGTGATATGTTTTATTTAGAAGTAGATGGTACAAAAAATGCAATAAAAGATGATTATGAATCATTTTTACAAGGCACTAGTAATAAAAAATTATCTGATTTAAGTGAAAGTGACAGAAAAAATATTATTAAAAAGCACAATATTACTACTGGGTATGTTTACGCTACTTACAAAAGTTCATACAGTTGTAATTGTAAAAATAATGTATGTGAAACTTGTTATACTACGGGATATAAATATTTTATGGCACCAATACAAAGGCTTACAACTTATGTATATGATATAAAACTTAAAGAAAAGAGAATATCTAAAACAACCTTAACTTCAAAAGCTAGTTCTTCAACATCCAAAGATTTTGTAGAAGGTGGAAGAAAAGCTTATACTGATGTTTCAGAAAAAACAGGTATATATAATTTTTATGTAAAACTAAAAGATACAGCAACAGGCGTTACTGGAGTATTAGCTAATTATAATAGTAACAAAGGATTTGCATGTAAATTAGGAATTGTAAATAGAATAAGAAATAATGACAGTTTTAAATGTGGGACAGTACAAAACCCTCTACCTTGTGATGAAGATACATCAAGAAGCTTTTATGTTAGACCGATTTCTTTAAATGATCCATTTCCTAATAGAAGAAAAATTGGTATAAATTGGTATGATTATAGAACTAATAGATCAGATGGTGGTTTTACTTATATAAATTATTCAGAAGATGGTGATAGAACAGGTGATAGTGTTTATGGTAAACAGCCACTATATCATATAGTCCTAACACCAGCTATGATTACTGATATTAAAGAATATAATAGGCAAGAAGAAAAAAATGACAAAGGTTATTTAGATTGGGATACAATGGAAGTTGCTAATTACAATAAACATGATTCTGTAAGTAAATTTCTATCAGATTTACAAACAAATCATCAGGAAAATGTGGATTTACCAGAACTTACCGAAAGAATTACAAAAGTAGGTGATTTTAAATAATGAAAGAGTCATTTTGGGGATATTTTATAATTATCTGTGGTATTGTTGGAATAGCTATCGTATTTCTATTTCAAGATGTAACTAATACTAATGATCAAAACTATTACTTATTAAAAGAAATAACAGAAGCTTCTATGGTAGATGCAGTTGATATTACTTACTATAGACAAAATGGAATTATAGCTATTAATAAAGAAAAATTTACTGAAAACTTTATCAGAAGATATGCAGAAAGTTCAAGTTTAAATAAAACTTACGATGTTAAAATATATGATATTGTAGAACAACCACCTAAAGTAAGTTTAAGTGTTAGTTCAATGTCAACAATGTTTAATTTTACAGGAGATCAATTTAACATAACAAATAGATTAGATGCAATATTAGAAGATAAAGAACAAAAATAAATTATATAAGCAACATTTTAATAAATAATTTAAAATGTTGCTTTTCTTACATTTTATTCATTTTCAAAAGTTTATAATATAGTATAATAAATTTGGAAGTGATATCCATGGAAACAATTCTAATAGTAGAAGATGATAAAACCATAAGTATGGGATTAGATTATTTTTTAAGACAAGAAGGTTATAATGTTTTATTAGCTGATTCATTTGGTGAAACTAAAAAGTTAATTAATAAAAATATAGATTTAGTATTACTAGATTTAGGTTTGCCTGATGCAAGTGGATTTGATGTGTTTAAATACATAAAAGAAATAAAAGATATACCAATCATATTTTTAACTGCAGTAGATACAGAAGTAAATATAGTATTAGGTCTAGATATGGGAGCAGATGATTATATAACTAAACCATTTAAAGCTAGAGAACTTTTATCAAGAATTAAAAAAGCTTTAAGAAAAGATGGAAAAAATAATAACAATATAATAAAAATAGATAATATAGAAATAGATATTAAACAAGCTAAAGTTTTAAAAAATGGTAAGGATGTGATGCTTACTTCACTAGAATATAAAATATTATTAATACTTGCAACTAATCCAAATGTAGTATTAACAAGGGAACAAATACTAAGTGATATATGGGATGTAAATGAATGTTTTGTAAATGATAATACCCTAACAGTATATATTAAAAGATTAAGAGAAAAAATAGAAGATGACAAAGATAGTCCTAAGATAATACAAACAGTAAGAGGAATAGGCTATAAAATAGAGATTTAATTATGTTAAAGAGTAGAGAATTTAAAAATTTAATATATACAACAGTATTATCACTTATAATATTATTTATAATAAGTTTATCATTTTCATTTGCAAGTATTAAATTATATAAAAATTATATAATAAAAAATAATGCAAAAATTGTTTCATCATTAACTAAGAAATATCATAATATAGAAAGCGAAATAATAGATACAATAGTTAATAATAAGGAAGATACTAATAATGGAATTAAAATATTAGAAAAATATGGAATAGATAAAGATTCATTATATTTAATAAAACTTAATAGCGAATTTAAAAATAATTTAATATTAATTAATATTATTTTTATAATATTATCATTATTAATAATAACTATTATATTCTTTATTCATATAAGAAAAATATATAAAAAATGTGACAAATTAAACAATTATATAAATGATGTATTAAATGATAACTATACTTTAAATATCAGTGAATATGAAGAAGGTATATTTAGTACATTATCTAATGATGTTTATAAAATAACTAATAAATTAAAAGAACAAAGTGAAATATTATACAAAGATAAAAAATATTTAGAAACTACTTTAGAAGATATATCGCATCAACTTAAAACACCGCTTACAAGTATGTATATGATAAATGATTTATTATATGATGATAAGATAGATAAGAAAACTAAATATGAATTTTTAAATAAAAATAAAGAACAGTTACAAAGAATAGAATGGTTAGTAACATCACTATTAAAATTGTCTAAATTAGAAAGTGGAACTATTAAATTAAATCAAAAAAATATTAAAGTAAAAGAATTAATTAATAAAAGTGTAGAAAGTATAAGAATACCTATAGAACTTAAAGATCAAGAATTAATAATAGATGTAGATAATAAAACAATCGTAAACATAGATTTAAATTGGACTAGTGAAGCACTATTAAATATAGTTAAAAATGCTTATGAACATACCCAAAATAATGGAGTAATTAAAATAAGTGTAAAGGATAATCCCTTATATGTAGAAATTAACATAACTGATAATGGAGTAGGAATAGATGATGAAGATATAAACCATATATTTGAAAGATTTTATAAAGGAAAACATAATAGTAAAGATAGTATAGGAATAGGTCTTAATATGGCTAAACAAATTATAGAAAGACAAAAAGGAGAAATTAATGTAATTAGTAAAAAAGGTAATGGGACAACTTTTATAATAAAATTTTATAAAAATAATATGTAAAAAAGAAAACTCTATAGAAAAATAAGAGTTTTCAAAATATTTTCATTCGGAATAATTTATTACTCGCGCCATCCGATAGCGAGAAACATTGTCGACCAGAATAATTTATTACTCGCGCCATCTGGGAGCGAGAGCATTTTCTTATCAATGCACTTCTAACGAATGCAATAATAATATACTATAATTTACGTTAAAATTCAATTACTTTCAAGTAAATAATGCAAGTTTTAACAAATTTAAAATTTACACAATGAAAATGCTGCTAAATGCACAATGGACATAAATATGATTATTTATAACTTTTTATAGATCAGATATCAGTTAACCTCTTGACAACTAAAATATACATATTAAAATATTAGTATAAGTGAGGTAAGATGTTTATGAAAAAAGATCCTTTTAAAACAGATAAGCCACTTTTTGATCATAGTGTAAATTTTGATATATCACATTTACCAAAGGATATTATAGAATTAATAGAATTGCTAGAAGAATACGATAAAGTAGGTGATTGGTTTAATTATGACATTAAATTTGATGAACTTGAAATAACCGCAAAATCATATGTTATATCTAATACTATATCAGAAAGTGATTATAATACTATATTATATAAATATGGTGGTTTAATGTAGAAAATCAAGCAACATATAAAAAGTATGTTGCCTTTATGACTAAATTGTAAGAAATTTAGTCATTTAATAGTCATATTATCTAAGTATAATGGTAAATGAAAAGAGGAATTAATATGGAAATTTTAAGAGTAGAAAATTTATGTAAAACCTACGGACAAAGAAACACTTTAGTTAAAGCATTAGATGATGTATCATTTAGTGTTGAAAAAGGTGAATTTGTAGCCGTAGTAGGTCCTAGTGGAAGTGGAAAATCAACACTACTTCACATACTAGGAGGAGTTGATAAACCAACTAAAGGAAAAGTATATGTTAATGGAGAAGATGTATATAGTCTTAATGAAAATAATCTTGCAATATTTAGAAGAAGACAAGTTGGATTAATATATCAATTCTATAATCTAATACCAATATTAGATGTAAAAGAAAATATTACTTTACCAATATTACTAGATAATAAAAAAGTAGATGAAGATTACTTAGATGAACTACTTGAAACACTAGATTTAAAAAGAAGAGTGTCACACCTACCAAACGAATTATCAGGTGGACAACAACAAAGAGTATCAATAGGTAGAGCTCTAATGAATAGACCAGCTTTGCTTCTTGCAGATGAACCAACAGGAAATCTTGATAGTAAAGCAAGTAGAGAAATAATAGAATTACTAAAACTATCTAATAAAAAATATAAACAAACAATAATAATGATAACACATGATCATAACTTAGCTTTAAGTGCTAGTAGAATAATAACAATAGATGATGGAAAAATAATAAGTGATGAAAAGGTAAAATAATATGAATATATTAAATAAATTAACTATTAAACATTTAAAGCTAAATAAAAAAAGAACATTAGTTACAATAATAGGTATTATCTTATCTACCGCACTAATGGTAGGTATAGGTACACTTATCTCATCATTTAGAGAATTTATGATAAATACAACAATAGAAACATCAGGTAGAGAACATGTAACTATAAATGATATAAGTTATGATAATTATAAATATATTAAAAATAATATATATGTAGAAGATACATTTCTTAGAAAAATTGTAGGTTATTCTAAATATGATTCTATTGTTAATAAGGCGAAACCATATTTCTTTATAGAAGAAGTAAATGATAATATACTTAAAGATACAACACTTATAAGTGGTAGACTTCCTAAAAATAATAGTGAAGTAGTAATATCTAATCATATAATAACAAATGGTAAAGTAGATCTTAAAGTAGGAGATAATTTAAAATTAGATATAGGTAGTAGATATATTTATAATGATAAAGCATATCAAAATACACCTTATGTTGAAAATGAAATATATAAAAAAGAGTTTACTAAAGAATATAAAATAGTAGGTATAATAGAAAGAGAAAACTCTGAACCATTCTCCGCACCAGGTTATACTATTTATTCTAAAATAGATGAAAGTAAATTGAATAAAAGTGATATAGTAACGACATCTATAATATATAAAAATATAAAAGATACAGTTAAGAAAACAGAAAATATATGTAAAGTAATAAAAGGTGATGTAAATAACTGTAGCGTAGATTATAACAATTCATTATTATCCCTATCAGGTGAAAGCTCATATAACAATCTAAACGATACATTATTTCAAGTAATTACTGTAATATTAATACTTATAACAATAGGTTGTGCGATAGTTATATATAACTCATTTGCTATATCTGTTATGGAAAGAAAAAAACAATTTGGACTTTTTTCTAGTATAGGCGCTACGAAAACACAACTTAAAAAAACAGTATTCTTTGAAGCTTTTATAGTAAGTATAATAGGTATTCCAATAGGTATATTATCAGGTATATTTGGAATATATGTAGTATTAAATATTACAAACAATTTACTTAAAGGTGTATTTAATGGAGACCTTACATTAGCTTTATATCCAGCATTTATAATAATACCTATAATATATATGATTATAACAATTATAATAAGTGCGTATTTGCCAGCAAAAAAGGCAAGTAAAGTTAGTCCAATAGAATCTATTAGATTAAATGATGATATAAAGATAAAAAAGAAAAATGTAAAAAGTAATAAATTAATAAGAAAAATATTTGGAATAGAAGGAGAACTTGCTTATAAAAATATCAAAAGAAATAAAAAGAAATATAGAATAACAATTTTAAGTTTATTTATAAGCATAGTATTATTCATATCATTTAGTACATTCTTAGAATATGGAAATCAAGGAAGCAGAAGTATGTTAAACATAATCGATTATGATGTTACATTAGAAGGAAGAGCTAATGAATCTGATGACATATATGGAAGTGCTTTATCTATAGAAGGAATAGATGATTATTCTATTATTAATTTAATAAGTGGAAAAATTCATATAGATAATAAATTATTAACTAAAGAATCTAGAAAAGTGTTTAAAGATATTGATGAGAATATAAATGATGGAATAACTTTAACAGTAATATCTTTAGATAATAATAGTTATAAAGATTATATTAAAGAATTAAAACTTAATTATAATGATTATAAAGGTAATACATTTAAACCAATCTTAATAAATAAAGGTACAATTATTAATGATGATATGTCAACAACTGAATTTACTCATTTTAACATTAAAAATAATTATAAAGCTGACATAGATATACTATATAATTTAGAGAATAACAACGAATATAAAAGATTTAACTCTAATATTTATGTAACTAAAAAAATTCCTAAATATGTTTTAGACTACATAGATAATTATCCAGTATTAATAGTATCTGAAAATATGTTAAATTTAGGTGATTTCTCTTATGGCAAATCATTAAAAATAAAATCTGATGAACATGAAAAAGTATATGAACAAATTAAAAAAATAGTTGATTCAAGTATATATAGTGATGATTATTATGTTGAAGATGTTACTATGGTTATGCAATTAGAAAACAATATTGTATTAGTAGTTGGTATATTCTTATATGGTTTTATATCTTTAGTAACACTTATTGGAATTACTTCTGTATTTAATACAATTAATACATCTATTGCACTTAGAAGAAAGGAATTCGCAATACTTAGAAGTGTAGGTTTAAACAAAAAAGGATTTAATAGAATGATAAGATTTGAAAGTTTATTTTATGGTCTTAAAGCTTTAATTTATTCACTTCCTGTATCATTTGTAATAATCTATATATTCCACAGAATATTTGGTAATGTCATATCATTTAGTGAAATGCTTATTCCATGGACATCTATCATAATATGTATAATAGGAGTATTTGTAATAACATTTTTAACAATGGCTTATTCATCTAGTAAGATAAAAAAAGAAAATATACTAGATGCAATTAGAGAAGAAAACATATAATTATAATAAAATAAAAAGATATAATTTGTTAAAGTAATTATATCTTTTTATTCATAATTATTAAAAATCTAATATTTCATCTTGTGGTACATTTGGAACAATATCTATTTCAATAGGATTTTCTTCTTCTGTTGTTTCTTTATTTTGTGTTGGTATACTATTATCTTGGCTAGCCTTATTAATATTATCAATATTATATTGTTCTATGTCTTCCATAGCATCTTCTAATTCTATTAATTTTAAAACTTCTTCCAAAGAAGTAACACCTTCGATTACTTTATTTAATCCATCTTGAAGTAGAGTAACTGTATCAGTTTTATCATAAACTAGCTTTCTCAATTCTTCTTTTCTAACGTTATTTGTAATTGCGTCTTTTATATCTTCATTAATCGTTAGTACTTCTTGAAGAGCAATTCTACCTTTATATCCACCATTGCATTCAGGACAAACAGCAGGCACGTATATTTCTTCTATATCTTTATCTAATACTTTTTTAAATAAATCTTTTTCATAATCATTAGTAGGTCTTTTTTTCTTACAGTTTGGACATAATCTTCTAGCTAATTTTTGTGATATAATTCCTGTTAAAGCACTACCAAGTAAATATCTTTCAACATCCATATCTAAAAGTCTTTCAATTGTAGTAAGAGAGTTATTAGTGTGGAGTGTAGACAATACTAAGTGTCCAGTAATAGAAGCTCTAACTGCAATTTGAGCTGTTTCGGTATCTCTTATTTCCCCAATCATTATTATATTAGGGTCTTGTCTTAATATAGAACGTAGGACACTTGCGAAAGTAAGGCCTATTTCACTATTAACTTGTATTTGATTTATACCTTCAAGATCCATTTCTATCGGATCTTCAACTGTCATAAGATTTATATTTTCTTTATTTAATCTTTCCAAAATAGAATAAACAGTTGTACTTTTACCGCTACCAGTCGCACCTGTTACAAGTATTATTCCGTTTGGAGTTTTTATCATATCTTTAACTTTTTTTAGGTTCCCTTCACTAAATCCAAGTTTTTCTAAACCTTGAGCACTCATAGAATAATCAAGAATACGAATAACAATTTTTTCGCCTCTATTAGTTGGAAGAGAGGATACACGTAAATCTACATTATATTTTTGAAGTGTTGTTTTAATTGCTCCATCTTGAGGAAGTCTACTTTCTGTAATATTCATGCCTGATATAATTTTAATACGAGTAATTAAATTTTTTTGATATACCAAAGGAACTTCTGCATAATCAACTAATTCACCATCTATACGTATTCTAACAAGTAAAAACTTTTCATGTGGGTCAAAGTGAATATCACTGGCATTTCTTTTTACACTATCAACTATAATATCATTTACAATTTCTACAACTGGTATTTTTTCATAATCGAATTTTCTTAGCATAAATTTCTTCCCCTTTTTATTCTTATCTTCTAGATTTTAATATAAATATATTATATAATAGATTTGTAATAATTACAATAATTTTAGAATAAAAGGTGATATTGTGAAGAATAATAAAGGATTTTTACTTGCGGAAACTATAGTTACAGTGTGCGTTATAGCAACACTTGCTACTTCTATGTATATATACATATCAAGAACTGCAAATAGATTTGAAGAAAGAAATAATTATGAAAAAGTTGTAGATGTATATAAATTAAATACTATTAAAACTTATTTAGATAAAAATATAAAAGAGGCAAGTTATTTATCTACAAGTTCTATAATTAGAAACTTGGCTTCCGATACTACTAAAATACCTAGTACACTTAAAACCAATTTGAAGTTAGAAAACTTATTTATTATATCGGCAAGCAAAGATAGTATGTCGGGATTTAAAACTTACCTAAATAGTGGATCAGTATATACAAAATCTTTAAAAGACTATTTAAATTCTATCGAAGTAAATGATGATGGGATCGATGTTGATCACGACTATAGAATGATTGGAATGTTTAAAGAAGATAGTAATTCTACACCAACATTTGCCAATATTGTTGTAAGTGTTAAATAAATAACAAAAAAATGTAAATCAAGATACCACTTATTACAATATGCATAATTCTAGAACAAAAATAAGGTAAATATTTTATTTTTGTTTCTGCAATTATACTGTATACTTGAGTATGTACTGATAATCCTCCGAAAGCTAAAATCATAGTGGTAAATATAACTTTTATATTAAAAGGGATATTTAAAAGTGAAAAGTACTTTAAACCACCCGTCATTTCTAAAACACCTGATAAAATAGCTCTATTGAAATCATTTAAATTAAATATATTAGTAATTATTTTATTTAAAATTAAAAATAAAGATATAGTACCCAAAATAAGCAATAATAAATTAATACTATCAACTAATGTATTAGTAAGAATAGTACCAAAATTCTTATTTTTTTGATATCTATTTTTCATGCCATTAAATGCATTTTTCATAGATATTTTACTGTTATTATTTTCAGATACACTATAATTTCTAAATAATAATCCGATTATTACATTAGATAGGTATATAGATAGAAGAATAAATATAGCTACTATTTTATTATTTAAAAAAGTAGCAGCAACTGTACCAATTACAAATAAAGGATTAGGAAAATGTGTAAAAGTCAAAAGTTTGCTAGCTTCATTAGCGCTAATTATGTTATTGTCATATAATTCCTTAGTGTACTTAGCGCTCGATGGAAATCCACTAAGTAAACTTAGAATAAGTACAAAAGAACATTCACCTTTTACTTTAAATAACTTATACATAAGTGGCTTACACAATTCTCCAATAAATTCTACAAAACCATATTTAATAAGTAAGTTAGAAGCTACAAAAAAGGGAAAAAGAGTAGGAAAAATGTTATCTTTCCATATAGTAAAAGAAAATCTTGCAGAATCTATTACTGCTTCAGAATTAATAATAACTTCTATAGTTAAAAATACAGTTATTACTAATATAAAAAAAGAATTTAAATATTTTTTCATATATTCACCCGTTTTTTGTTATAATTATATAAAGGAGACAAATTATGCTTAATAAAATATATGCCAAAATAAAACAATTTATAAAAGAGAATTATAAAATTATAATAACAGCCTTTTTATTATACTTTATTTTAACATTTCCACTTCCATATTATATTTATAATGGAGGAGGAATATTAAATTTAAATAAAAGAATAGAAATTGAAAAAAATAATAATAATCAAGATATAAATATGTGTTATGTTAATGAATTAAAAGGAAATATAGGAACATTTCTACTTTCTTATATAATACCTTCATGGGATAAAGAAAAAATAGTTAATACTGATTTTGATTACGAAGAAGAATTATATAGAAATAAAATATTATTATCTGAATCTATTGATAATGCAATAATTAATTCTTATAAACTAAGTGACAATAAATATGAACTTATAGGAGAAAAAGTATTAGTAACATATATATTTGATGAAGCAAATACTAATTTAGAAGTAGGAGATCAAATAATAAAAATAGATGATTTATATATTCATAATATGGATGATTTAAAGAAAGCAATCGATTCTAAAGAAATAAATCAGACGGTAAAAATAGAAGTTATGAGTAAAGAAAAGAAGAAGAAAAGAAGCGCTAAAATAGTAGAAATAGATAATGAGAAAAAAATAGGAGTTGGTATAACTATAAATTACATAATTGAAACTGATCCTAAAGTAGATGTTAAGTTTAAAAATAACGAAGCTGGTCCATCCGGTGGACTTATGATGACTATTGGTATATATGATAAATTGACTAATTCTAATTTGTCAAAAAATAAAAAAATATGTGGAACAGGAACTATTGATATAGATGGTAATGTAGGTGAAATAGGCGGAGTAAAATATAAACTTAGGGGTGCAGTGGATAATGGTTGTGATATATTCCTAGCACCAACAGATAATTTTAAAGAAGTTAAAAAAGAAAAAGAAAAAAATAAATATAATATAGAAATTTATGAAGCTAAAACATTTACAGATACTATTAAATACTTGAAAAGTAAATAAGTTTGACTTAAATGTAAAATTAATATAAAATATGAAAACATAAGAGGTGAAAAAATGAAAGATATTCAAATAATTTACATAAGTGACTTAACCAATGAAAAAATGATATATAATTCAACAGGAATTTATGAATTAATTCCTGTGCTTGATAAATATTACAAATTAAAAAAAAGAAGCTTTGAGGCAATTAAGGATAATAAATATAGAAATTTTGATAATTTATGTATACAAATCTCCCCAGATGATCAGGTAACTAGAAATTCATATAAAAATAAAATACATACACTAAAACGTATAACAAGTGAAACAGAATTATATGAAAAAGATATTAAAAACAAAAAAAAGATTTCATATGGTAAATATGTTGTTAAAATTAAAAATGGAGATATAAAAATAGTTGACTCTGTACTTAGAAATGATATAATGAGTGGTAAAAATCCATTTCAATATATAGAATTAGATACAGAAAAAACATATGAAGAAAATGATATTATAGTAGGTTATCCTATTAAAAGTATAGAAAATATTGATGTGCTTAGAAGTGAATTTATAATAAAAAACAAACAAATATTATTTGACTTACTTGAATCAAGTTATAAGTATTCTATGCAAAAAAAGAAAGTGAAATCTAAAATTTTTAAAAATAAAAAAAGGAGTTAATAATTAATGATCGATATCAGTCCTATCAATTTAAATTTAAAAAAAGAAATAATAATTAATGAAAATATAAAGTACGATGAAAATGATTATAAAAATACTGATATAATCGATATTTCAAATATAGTAGTTACAGGTTCTGTAAAAAGAATAGATAACAATGATTTAGATCTAAATATAAACGCAAAAGGAGTAATGACATTACCATGTTCGATTACATTAAAACCTGTTAAACATCAAATTTCTATACAATTACACGAAATTATCGACGAAAAAGATGAAAATAATTTAAAAAAAGATCAAAATACACTTGAATTAAAGCCTTATTTGTGGGAAAATATTGTAGTAGAAATCCCACTTCGTATAATAAGCGATGATGCTTATAAAAAGGAATATAAAGGAAATGGGTGGCAATTGATTACAGATGAAACAAAAAAAGAGAATAAAAATAATCCTTTTGAGGCACTTGAACAATTGCTAGATGATAAAGAATAGGAGGAATAACAATGGCAGTTCCATTTAGAAGAACAAGTAAAACTAAAAAAAGAATGAGAAGAAATGGTAACTATACAGTTAGTGCTAATAATACTATTAAGTGTCCAAATTGTGGTGAAGCAATTCGTCCACATAGAGTATGCCCAAATTGTGGATCATACAAAGGTAAAACTGTAGTTGAGACTGTAGAAGAATAACAAAGATATTTATATTTTGTTATTGAAAAAGTAGTAATAAAATATTTTTTTGTAGAGAGTTAGTGATTGGTGTAAACTAATAAAAATATTTTATGAACTTGTTTTCATTTATAACAAACGTATACCTGCGATAAAAGAACAAAGTGCACAATAAAATTATTGTGAATTAAGGTGGTACCGCGAAATAATTCGTCCTTACAATGGATGGATTATTTTTTATATAAGAGGAAGTGATATTATGATAAAAATAATATTAGAATTTTTAATTGTTTTTATTATATGTTATATTCTTTATTTTATATTTGTAATATCAAATAAAAAGAATAGCAAATATAAAGCTAAAAAACCTAGAGTTGAGGATGCTTTCTTAACTTTTAAATATAAAATTGATTTTAAAAAAGTTAATTATAAAAAATATCTTCACTTAACCTCATTAGTTAATAGTTTTATAATAGCTTTATGTTTAGAATTGGTACAAATAGTGAATGGATTATTTTTTCAAATATTATTATCATTTGTATTTTTAGTACCACTTATTCTAATAACATACTCAATAATTGGAAAGTATTACCAAAAGAAAGGGATGATTAAAGATGTACAATTATAGTGAAATAGAAAAAAAATGGCAAAAATATTGGATTGATAACAAATGTTTTGAAGCAAAAAATGGTGGCGATAAAGAAAAATATTATATATTGGTTGAATTTCCATATCCAAGTGGATCAGGACTTCATGTTGGACATGTAAGAAGTTATACTGCTTTAGATGCTCTATCAAGGATTAAAAGAATGCAAGGATTCAATGTATTATTTCCAATGGGATGGGATGCTTTTGGACTTCCTGCAGAGCAATACGCAATTAAAAATAAAGTTCACCCTAAAATTGCAGTTAAAGAAAATATTAAAGTATTTAAAAGTCAAATTCAAAGTTTGGGATTATCCTTTGATTGGAGTAGAGAATTTGCAACTACTGATGAAGATTATTATAAATGGACACAATGGCAATTCTTGAAATTCTATGAAAAAGGAATGGCATATAAAGGAAAAAAAGAAATTAATTGGTGTCCAAATTGTAAAATAGGTTTATCTAATGAAGAAGCAGAAGGTGGAGTATGTGAAAGATGTGGACATACTGTAGAAAAAAAAGAAAAAGAACAATGGATCCTAAAAATGAGCGACTATGCAGAAAAATTGTTAGATGGACTTAATGATACTGATTTTCTAGATAGAATTAAAACAGCTCAAATAAATTGGATAGGGAAAAGTGTCGGAGCTGAAGTAGATTTTAAATTAGATAATGTCGACGATTACTTAAAAGTATTTACAACTAGACCTGATACACTTTATGGTGTAACATTTATGGTTATTTCACCAGAACATCCATATATAGAAAAATATAAAGATAAGATTAAAAACTACGATGAAGTTTTAAAATATAAAAATGAAGCTGCACATAAATCAGAAATAGAAAGAACAGATGCTACAAAAGAAAAAACAGGTGTAAAAATTGATGGTATTGAAGCTATTAATCCAGTTAATAATGAAAAAATACAAATTTGGGTATCTGATTATGTATTAATTAATTATGGAACAGGCGCAATTATGGCAGTACCTGCACATGATGAAAGAGACTATACTTTTGCTAAAAAGTTCGGTATAGATATAATCGAAGTTATAAAAGGTGGAGATATATCTAAAGAAGCTTATACAGGTGATGGTGAAATGGTTAATTCTGGTGTTCTTACTGGGATTACTAATAAAGCCACTGCAATAGATAAAATGATAAAATTCTTAGAAGATAATAAAATAGGAAAGAAAACAACAAATTATAGATTACAAGATTGGATATTCTCAAGACAAAGATTCTGGGGTGAACCAATTCCTATGATATATTGTGATGATTGTGGATGGGTTCCTGTTCCATATGAAGATTTACCAGTAACACTACCTAATGTTACATCATATGAACCAACTGATACAGGTGAAAGTCCACTTGCAAATATCACTGAATGGGTAAATACAACTTGTCCAAAATGTGGTAAAAAAGCAAAAAGAGAAACAGACACAATGCCTAACTGGGCAGGATCTTCTTGGTATTATCTAAGATATATGGATCCAAAAAACGTAGATGAATTTGCAAGTCTTGATGCTATGAAATACTGGGGTATGGTAGATTATTACAACGGTGGAATGGAACATGCGACAAGACACTTATTATATGCAAGATTCTGGCATAGATTCTTATATGATAATGGACTAGTACCTTATCCTGAACCATTTAAAAAACGTGTTGCTCATGGAATGATACTAGGTGAAAATGGCGAAAAAATGAGTAAAAGTAAAGGTAATGTAGTAAATCCTGATGACATGATAAAAGAATATGGTGCAGATGCACTTAGAACTTATGAAATGTTTATAGGTGATTACGAAAAAGATGCTGCATGGAGTGAAAATGGTCTTAAAGGATGTAAAAGATTCTTAGATAAAGTCTATAGATTAAAAGATAAAGTTAATGATAATACAGAATATACTAAAGAATTAGAAAGTTTAATTCATAAAACTATTAAAAAAGTTACAAACGATATTTCAACAATGAATTATAATACAGCAGTATCAAGCTTAATGATTTTAACTAATGCGTATGAAGATGCTAAAAGTATAAGTAAAGCTGATTACAGAGTATTACTTACATTACTTAATCCTATCGCACCACATATTACAGAAGAATTAAACGAAATGTGTAATTTAGGTGATAAAATAGTAAATTCAGCTTGGCCAGATTACGATGAATCAAAGACGGTAGATACCGAAAAAGAAATTGGTGTTCAAGTAAATGGTAAAGTAAGAGCTACTATATTAATTAATGATAAAATGGACGAAAGTGAAATAAAAGAATTAGCTTTAAATAATGAAAATGTTAAAAGACATATAGAAGGAAAAGAAATTTTGAAAACAATAATTATAAAAGGAAAAATTGTAAATATTGTTGTTAAATAAACTAGTTATATATTATTAAAATAAATATTAATTTTAAAGTCAAATTCAGAAAATATTATTCGATATGTAGAATTAATATTTTCTTTTTTTAATATATTTTATTTTACAAATCTATAAATTACATGATAAAATATAAGTGGAGACTAAAATTGATAGCAAAAACTGTTGAAAAAAATCTTGACTTGGGGGGGGATTTTTATATAATTTAACTAGAATTGTTAATAATAAAATAGAGGTGTAAAATTATGGTTAAGAAGAAAGAAAATAAAATATTAAAATACATAAAAGAACATAAAATAATAATTGGTATTATAAGTATAATTTTAGTATTAATAATATCAGGAACAAGTCTAGCAATATATCTAATAAGTGATGAAGGAGAAGAAAAATCTTATACATTAGGAAATATAGATGTAGAATATATTGATGG
>CANQLF010000006.1 GCA_947624635.1 uncultured Bacilli bacterium
AAAAAAGATTAAAAAACTTTGTTTTTAATCCCTTTTCGGCGTATCCTTATTTATTCAACTGTGAATAGTAACAAAAATTGTCAATAATACTTATTTCGGATTAACATGCACCATACAATGCTTAACATCACTAAAATGTTTTTCTATTTCATCATGTACTAAACTTGCTATTGAGTGTGCACTTTCTAATGTTTGATTTTTATCTGCACCAATTTCTAAATCTACATATATTTTAGATCCAAAAACTCTAGTTTTAATAAGATCTATACCCATTACACCTTCTACATTTTCAATAATTTTAGTCATTTCTTTTATTTTATCATTACTTACTGACGCATCAACTAATTTGTAAATAGAACTTTTTATTATATCAATTGATACTTTAAGTATTATTATACATATAATTATAGATACAATTGGATCAAATATAGGTAAACCTGCAATTGATAAACCTATTCCTATTAATGAGCCAATAGATGATAGTGCGTCACTTCTATGATGCCAAGCATCTGCCATTAATGCACTCGAATTAGTTTTTTTAGCAACTTTCATAGTTACTTGATACATTACTTCTTTTACAACAATAGATATGATTGCTGCAATAAATGCGATAACAGTAGGTGTTTTAATACTACCATTCATTCCTAATATTATTTTCTTAATACCATCTATTCCTATATAAATAGATGTAATAATAAGTAAAAATCCTAAAAATAGTGATGCAATTGCTTCAAATCTTTCATGCCCATATTGATGCGAATTATCATCATCTCTATTAGACACTTTAAGACCAATCATTACTATTATTGTACTTACTACATCAGATATAGAATGAACTGCATCACTAACCATTGCGCCTGATGCACCTATTATACCTGCAATAAGTTTAAATAATGATAATAATATATTTAAAATGATACTAAAAAAAGATACTTTAATAGATTCATTATAGTATTTATTCATTTTATTTCACTCCTTGTATATAATATGATATGTAAAAATAATAATTTGTCAATTAAAAACATCTATTAAACTATTCTTTGTTTTTTTATTTTCTATATTTTCTATTAATTGATGTTTAATTTATGTTATATATAAAATCAAAACCTTTTTATATGAAACTAAATTTTTTTAAGATTTTTGAAGAAAATGATATGATTTTTAATAGTTAGTAATTTTTTCGTAAATTATTTATTCCTAATAAGGGCAAGCCCTATTTGTCCCATTATCAGGAAGATCTAAAATTCCTAGCATATCCGCAGTGTCAAATTTACCATATGGTTCTGCAACATCTCCATAAGTATTCAATAAATCTGAATATTCTGACATACTAATTCCATCATATTCAGTCCATTTAAAAACATAAGCCTGTGCAATATTGAAATCTGTCGTATCCACTATTCCGTCTCGATTTACATCACCTTTTGGTTGACATGGAACACAATTATTTTCCCCACCAGAAATGTATTTATAAGTATATTTACCATCACTATTTTTAACCTTTATATAACCATATTTTTTATTGTTATTGTCATCTTTAAATTCATCTAAATACCCTTCTTTTACCAAATTTTCTTGAATACATATATTATAACTAATTAAATCTACTGTTTCCCCACTACTATTTAAATAATTATAATTTAAAATATCTTGAAAAAACACTTTAGCAGTATCGATAAGATTATTTTCTTGAATTTTATTTATATCACCTTTTGCATTTCCAAGTGAATTAATTATAATACCACCTGCTACTACCGAAATAATACTAAGTACAGCTATTACAGCTAAAAGTTCAATTAATGTAAATCCGTTTCTTTTATTATCCAAAATAATCACCCATCTTCTAGCAAATTATCTTAATAAAATTATATTAAAAAAGATAAAAAGCGCAATAAATAATATTAGAAATCTTAATTCTCAAAGTAAATACAACTTTTTAAATCTGATTGTATTTACTTTGAAAAATTACCACTTTATAATAGATTCATTATAGTATTCGTTTATTTTGTTTTACTAATTGTACATAATATGATATAAAAAATAGCAATTTAACTAAAACATCTATTAAACTATTCTTTGTCTTTTTTATTTTCTATATTTTCTATTAATTTAAAATATATTTTTCTAAGTTCAGATTTATCTTCTGGACTCATTTTAACAAAGTTAAGTCTTAATTGATACCCACTATCCATAGACAGTAAAATAGCTGTCTTACCACCATTATATTCAATAGCAGAACTTGATATAGAACAATATGGAAATATATGAATTTTTTTCTTTTTTCCTGTTATTCCTTTTTGATCTAATAATAATATTTTTTTATCTGTAAAAACACATTTATCTCTATATGTTGCATAAGCCGCATATATTTTTTCATCAGCTTCTATATAATCAATAACATATTGTGGTAAATGTTTTATATCCAATTTATCAAAGAAATTAAAATATTGAGCTAGTTCTTTATATTTTAAATAAGCCATATACTTCACTTCCTAATATAAGGATATCAATAAAATTAAATTTAGTCAATTTCAAATTTTAAAGTTTTTAATAAATATAAACAGAAGCCAATTTATAACTTCTGTTTATATTTTAAATTATTTTATTCAGTAGATTTTTTTAATGTAATATTATTTATAAATGTTTGATTATCTGCAGAATCTACTACACACATAGATTTCACAGTATTTTCTGTTATATCATATGTATATCCACTACTATATGTTCCAAATTGTTCTTTTGGCACATATCTTTGTGAAACACCAGCGTTAATTAACTCATCACAAGAAGAAGTATTCCCTCCTTCATATATTGTATAAGAATCTGAATTATCAGTTATAGTAAATGTAACTGAATCAGTATACGTCTTTCCACTTTCAAGTCCACCAATTATTGGAGATTTATCATATTTTACTTCATTAAAACCTCTTGTAGTTATAATATTTTCGTTTGTTAAAATCCCAGTTTTATTATTAACCAAATTTCCAGCTTCATCTTGTAATCCACTTATTTCAAATTTTATTGGTTCATTTTCTGCTAAAGACGTTACTTTTAAGATATTTGATATATCTATACCAATAGTATAATATCCAAGGTTTTCTCTTTTAAATCTACTTATTTCTACTGGGTTACCATTTATCTTAACAACAACTTTATCTTGGACAATGTCTTCATCAAAAACTGCGATTAATCTAATTCTTGCATCATCATTTGCAAAATGTGCATTTTTCTTTGGTGTAGCTCCATCATTAGTTATATTTAATATTTCAAGTTGAGTTAATGTTGGTGCAGTATTGTCTAAATCTATATCTAATGTTGTAGTATTTCCTGCTAAATCACGTGCAGTAACTGTGTATTTTCCACTTGTTAGCCATGAAATATTAGGTTCAGTATATTTCATACCATCAACAACTACATCTGGAGTAATTTTCCAATCATTTATAACTGTAATTCCTTGGTCTATTCTAGCTTTAAAATCATTTTTATCTTTTACTATTAAATTTTTACCACTTAATTCTATTTCAGGTCCTTTAGTATCAAACACAATTTTATTTGCATTTTCATTAGTTAATTTATCACCTTTATAATCGTTAAATACAATTCCATTACCTGCTTCATCAGATATATTTCTTATTTCATAAGTTAGCGTTTCACCATCAATTACACTTTCAGGAATTTTGTATAAGCATGAATATACTTTTTCACCATAGTGATCATCGTTTTGTTCAAAATCTGTTATATATTCGTCATTAACATACAACTTAGGTTTTCCAGCGAAGGTTTCTTTTGAATGTATTACGAATTGAACATTATCTCCTATTTTAGCAAATGTATCTATACTTGTATTATAGTAATTTGGCCAATCTGATACAAATCCATGTAGGTATGTAACTTGTATTGGATCATTATCTATTTTAAATGATACTTCATATGAATTATTAGCTGTATCAATTACTTTTAATGTATAATCTCCGTCAGTATTTATAATAGTACCTGATGTAAAGTTTTCGTTATTTAATGTAGATTTTTTGATCTTGCTACCTGTTCCATCTATAACAGGTTTAACTTGTTTGTATGATTTTCCATTAACTATTTCTTCACCAGTAAATTCATCTGTTACTTTTGGAGTTTGAGTATCAATTGCTACATATACCTTGATTGAATGTCCAGCAAAATCAGTCGCAATTATTGTGTAAGTGGCATCATCATTTAATTCTACCTTTGTTCCATCAAATAATTCTTGAAATGTGTAAACTCTTGTTTTTTTGGTTTTATAATTATATACACTAACTTCTTTTAATCTTAGGTCTTCTATTTCAAGAGTTTTCTTTTCATTATATGTATGACCATTCTTAACATTTTTAAATATTGGTGCAGTTCTATCTATCGCAACATACACAATCATTTCATTTTTTGCTTTATCTGTTGCAGTAATTTTATATATAGCTTCTTCTGTTAATTCAAAACCGTTTTCTACTGTTTTAGTTTCACCTGTTTTGTAATTATATACTGTAATTGTATCTAAATTAACATCTTTTACGTCTACAGTTAATGATTTAACATCTAAGTAGCTTCCATTATATGTTTTACCATTAATATCATTAAAAGTAGGAAGAGTTTTATCTATAGTAAATTTCTTTGTAGTAACATTACCAGCTCTATCTTCTACAGTTAATACATATGAACCATCTTCGGTAATTGTTGAATCTTTTGTATAACTTACTTCTTTATCATCTTTCTTTAAAGTTATACTTTTAACATTTTCTTCTGTAATTTTTGGTGTAACATCTGTTTTATAGTATTCTCCATCTATGACATCATCTATTACTGGATAAGTTTTATCTATAAGAACATATACTTTCGTACTGTTTCCAGCTTTATCTGTTGCAATTATTACATATAATCCTTCGTCAGTTAATATTGTACCATTATTAACTGTGTTAATTGTTTTAGCTGTACGATTATCAACTACTATACTTTCTAAGTTATCATCATCGACATCTATAGTAATATCATGATTATATTGATGTCCATCAAGTATACCATTAAATGTAGGATTGGTTGTATCAATTGTAAATTTAACAGTTGCTTCATTAAACGCTTTGTCAGTTACTGTTACAGTGTATGTACCATCTTCACTGAAGCTTAATTCATCTGTATAGTTTTCACCATTCAAAGTTACAGTATAATCTTCACCATCTAATGTTAGTGATACAGGTACAGTATTTGTGTACTCATCATCTGGTGTTCCTTCTATTTTAGGTGCAGTATTGTCATCTAGTATAGATGACAAGTCGTTTAAACGACTTTCTAAACCATCTTTTTCTTTACTTTCTTTTAGAGATTCTACTTTTTCTTTTATCTTTTGTTCTACATCTCTATATTTTTTTGCTGCTAAAATATCAGTTCTACTTTTCGCACTATTTGTTTTTCCTTCTAATGTAGCTACTAATCCTGAAACATCTATTATGTCTTGTACTTGTTCTAATCTATTTTCAAGATTTGATTTTTCATTACCATCATCTAGTTTTTCAACTAAATCACGTGCAGTATCTACATCATTTTGAGTAATAGTACTTTCTGCTTTTTCTACAGCTGCTAGGGCATTATTATAATTATCATTATTTTGTATATTGGCTGTGATTTGATCTCTAACGATTGTTACATTTCGATCTTGATTTCCAACCATAATATTATTTGGAACTTCATTAGTATTATCATCATTTGTTGTAATATCACTTTCACCGTTATTTTCTTCTATTGTAGTATTAGTATCATCTTTTGTATTACCATCGCCATCTTGTATTTCTTTTTGTTCTTCATCGAATGTTTTTTCATTACTACTTGGGTTTGCAAAAGTAAATATTGTAAGTCCAATTAGTAAGAATAAAATAATCGCAAAAATTACTTTTTTATTCTTCATTAAAATACCTCCCTTTAAATCTTATGTTTTAAATTTAAGTAATTAGATTTAAGGATTGCCCTAAAATCCCAAATCTACAATCATATTATAGCAGATTTTTAAAATTTGTACATATTTTTCGACAAATTTTTATATTTTATATTCTGGTAAAATTTGGGGGTGTTAGCTATTTAAAACATTGAAAAAATGGATTATAAAATAACCCATTTTTTCAATGTTTACTTGATGAACGAAATTTTGTTTAAAGGCCATATTCTAAAGAATACTTTTCCTTTAATATCACTTTTTTTAATAAGACCTATTTCTCTACTATCCATAGAATTACTTCTATTATCACCTAATACTAAATACATATCTTTAGGTATTTTATCATATCCTAAATCTTGAATTGAAAAATCTTTAGTTATAACATCATCACTTAAAAATGTTTCTTTATAACTTTCATCATTTATATATAAAGTATTATTTTTAAATTCTATTTTTTCACCAGGAAGTCCTATTACTCTTTTAATTAAATATTTTGTATCTGCATAATCTAGCGATACTACTTCATTTCTTTTTATGTCGAAGAATCTATGACCTATCTTATTTAATATTGCGATATCTCCATCTTTAAGTGTAGGACTCATAGATGGACCTATTACTTGTTGAAGTGACACAACATACAAGAAAATTATTATTACTACTATTGCAATTACAATATATTTAGCAGTATCTTTTAAAAACTCTTTAATATCTAACCAATCCACTTATAATCACTTCGATTCTATTATATTTTTTCTACTTTGATTTTAGTGTAATGATCATTTATATTAAATGTTTCATATATTTCTTCTGATTTTTCTATTTTTTGTGCAAGTGTTTCTTTTTTAATAAAGTCCATAAATTCATCTATTGCATTATCTACTTCATTATCTGATGAATAATAGATATTTATTCTATCAATTACATCAAAGTCACTACTCTTTCTTAGATTTTGTACTTTAGATACAAATTCACGTGCAATACCTTCATTAATTAAATCTTTATTAAGTTCAGTATTTAAAATTATGAATTTATTTCCTTCCATTTGAACATTAAATCCTTCTTTAGAAGAGGTTCTTATATCTACCATTTCTTTATTTACTTCGTAGTCTACTCCTTCGATATTTATATGAATTACTTCATCGTTTTCTAACTTTCGGATAGATTCTATATCAAGTGAAGCTAGGCATTCTTGATATAATTTAATCTTAGGTCCAAATATTTTACCTACTACCTTGAAGTTAGGTTTTACTTCAAAGTTCATAAATTTAGATAAATCATTTTCATAATGAACTTTTTTAATATTTAATTCTTCTTCTATTAATGAAGTTAAGTCTCCAATAATATTTTTATATTTACCATCTAATATAACTTCACTTATTGGTTGTCTTACTTTTATTTTTGCTTCTTCTCTTGCATATCTACCAAGACTTATTAAATCTCTTACTAAGTCCATTTTTTCTTCTATTTTTTCGTTGATGTATTCCTTATTACATTCTGGATATGTTGTTAGATGTACTGATTCTTCACCTGTTAGATTTCTATATATTTCTTCTGTAACAAATGGTACGATTGGTGCGATTAATCTTGATAATCCTTCTAATACTTCATAAGTTGTATTATAAACAGATTTTTTATCATCATCTAATTCACTTGCCCAGAATCTTCTTCTATTTCTTCTTATGTACCAGTTAGATAAATCATCACTTACAAAGTCAGTTACCATTCTAACAACTGTAGTAAGATCATATTCATCCATAGATTTAGTAACATTAGCTACTAATTTGTTATATTTAGAAAGTAGCCATTTATCTATTTCTGGTCTTTTATCATATGGAACATTAAAACATCTTGGATCCATTTCATCAGTATTTGCATACATTGCGAAGAAGTTATATGTATTTTTTAGAGTATTAAAGAATTTTGAATAAACTTCTTTTAATCCTTCTTCATCAAATTTAGTTGGAGTCCATACTGGAGATACATAAGGTAAGTACCATCTTAGTGTATCAGCTCCATAATTTTCTATAAGTTCAAATGGATCTTTACCATTTCCTCTTGATTTACTCATTTTTTGTCCATCTTTATCTAGTAACATATCATTTACTAATACATTTTTATATGGGCTTTTTCCAGTAACAAAAGTACTTATAGCAAGTAAGCTATAGAACCAACCTCTTGTTTGGTCAACTCCTTCACTTATGAAATCTGCTGGAAATTGATTTTCGAAGATTTCTTTGTTTTCAAATGGATAGTGATATTGCGCAAAAGGCATTGAACCTGAATCGAACCAAACATCTATTACATCAGGTACTCTACTCATTACTTTACCGCATTTTTCACATTTGATATGAACGTCATCTACATATGGTCTATGTAGTTCTATGTTTTCATCTATATCTTCTATTGCAAGATTTACTAACTCTTTTCTTGAACCTACACTTATTTTATGTCCACATTCACACTCCCAGATATTTAAAGGTGTTCCCCAATATCTATTTCTTGATATTGCCCAGTCATTTAAGTTTTCAAGCCAGTTACCGAATCTTTTTTCACCAACGTAATCTGGATACCAATTAACTTTATTATTGTTTTCTATCATTTTGTCTTTGTAATCTGTTACTTTTATATACCAACTTGGTTTAGCGTAATACAAAAGTGGTGTTTTACATCTCCAACAATGTGGATAGTTATGTTTCATTTTTTCTTTTTTGAATAATTTATCGTTTTCTTTTAAATATTTAATTACATCTAAATCAGCATCTATTACAAATTTACCTTTCCATGGTCCAGTTATATATTTACCATCTTCTCCTACTGGATTTAATACAGGAAGATCATATTTTCTACCAACTTCATAGTCATCCGCACCAAATGCAGGAGCGATATGTACTATACCTGTACCATCTTCCATAGTAACGTAGTCTGCAACTGTTACATAGAATGCTTTTTTATCTACTTTAAGTATTGGAATTAATTGTTCATATTCCATATATTCTAAATCGGTACCTTTATATGTTTCTAAAACTTTATATTCGTCACCTAAAACTTTATTAGCTAATGATTTTGCGATTATGAATTTATAACCTTTACTTTCTACTTTTAAATATTCTGCTTTAGGATTAACTGCTAAAGCTACATTTGATAAAAGAGTCCAAGGTGTTGTTGTCCATACTAGAAAATATACATCTTCATCTTTTTTCTTCATTGGAACTATTACTGTTTGTGCATCTATTTCTTTATATCCTTGCGCAACTTCGTGGCTAGCTAGTCCAGTTCCACATCTTGTACAAAATGGTAAGATTTTATGTCCTTCATACATCAATCCTTCTTTGAAGAATTTATCTAGTATCCACCATTCTGTTTCTAGGTAATCATTATCATATGTAACATATGGATGTTCTAAGTCTATAAATTGTCCCATTTTAGTTGTGTAATCTCTAAATGCTTTTTCATTTCTAAATACAGAATCTCTACATTTTTTATTAAATGCTTCTATTCCATATTTTTCTATATCACCTTTATTAGTAAAGCCAAGTTCTTTTTCTACTTCAAGTTCCACAGGAAGTCCTTGTGTATCCCATCCTGCTTTTCTTATAACTCTATAACCTTTCATTGTTTTATATTTGCAGAAAGTATCTTTTAATAACTTAGCAAGCATATGATGAAGTCCCGGCATACCGTTTGCGGTAGCTGGTCCATCATAAAAAACAAAGTTTTTGTTTTTATCCTTTGATTCTATACTTTTATTAAGTATATCTATTTTATCCCAATACTCACTTATCTTACTTTCTACAACACTAGTTTTATCTTGTGATAAACTTTTAAATTTTTCCATATTTATCTTCTCCTTGCTTTTGTTTTTTTATTTTCTTCTATTTTATTATCTATTTGTTCAACATCATATTCACTCAATCTAACTATTCTATTATTGACAGAAATATTATCTCTACCAATAGCTTTAGCTTTATTAAGTCCATTTTGTAATATTAATCTTCCTTTTTCATAACCTAATGAATAAGCCATTACTTTATTTTTTATTTCAGTAGGATTAATACGTTTTTTACTGTATGTTTCTATAAGAGAATTACTTCTATTTTTAGCTCCCATATATCCATCAGCAAATCCCATTTGATTCATATTTTCTACACTTGGTAGTTCTCCTTTTCTTAATTTTTTTCCCATTTTCAAAACCTCCTTATATATAAAATAAAAACGCCCTTAAATTTTAAGGACGAATTAACCGTGGTACCACCTTAGTTTATAACTATTGTTATACTTAATATTTTAACCCAAAAATTGGGTTCTTCACTTATCCTGAAGAAACATTAAGAGTGATCTATATTTATTAACATATTGTGGGCTCACACCAAAATCCCATTCGCTTTAATAGTTTTAATAAATACCGTCTCTATCATTTGTTTTTATAATCTTATATCATCTATGTCATCTACAATTTGTAATTGTTGTTCTATAATATTTTTTAGTCTATTTTTGAATATAGAAATATTTTTCTTTAATATAGCTGATTCGCTTTCTATTTTTTGCGCTCTATTTAATGCATCATTAACAATTTTATTAGCATTTTTCTTAGCATCATTAATTATATTTTCACTTTCAATTCGAGCCATTTTTTTCATTTGTTCTGAAGTTTCTTGTGCCATTAATATAGATTTATTTAAAGCATCTTCCATCCTTTTATGTTTTAGAATTTCTTTATTCAAATTATCTATAATTTGCTGTTTTCTATTATCTTCATTAACCATTTTCTCAACTTGGCGTATAACTTCATTAATAAATGCATTAACTTCCTTCACATTATAGCCACGAAGTGATTTTCTAAACTTTTTCATATATCCACCTCTGCTACGTCCATTATTTTAACACGTAAATATTATAAAATCAACTTTTTACCATTCAAAATCGTAATCTTTTTCTTGTTTTTTACTCTTTTTTCCTTCTTTTTCTTCTGTATCAGATTCTTCTGATATCTTTCCTTCAACATTTACATTTTTTGGAGTGCATAAAAATATCCCTGTTCCAAGTTTTTGTAAATCTCCACCAATTGCATAAACTGTTCCTGATAAAAAGTCTACTATTCTTTTACCTTGATCAGGTGTTACTCTTTTTAAATTTACAACAACAGAGTTTCTATTTTTTAAATGATCTGCAATTTGTTGAGATTCAGAATAAGCACGTGGCTCAAGTAATACCATTTTATTACCATTACCGGCAATATTTTTAATCGCTTCTTCTGTATTCATATTATAGTATTCATCTTCTGTTACTTCTTCTACTCCTTCTTCTTCGCCATTAAAGAATTTTTTAAATTTATCTAGTGCCATAATAATTCCTCCATATCTTATTCTAAAGTCAATTTTATCATATAATAAACAAAAAAGAAATAATATTTTGAAATTTCTTTTTTGTTTTACACATCGACAATTTTTTGTTACATCATTGGAATTTCTGTTGTTGTAGTTACATTATTTAAACTATTACTATAGTTTTGATAAAAATCTTTTATTATTGGTAATTCTATTAATTTAGTCATAATAGTTTGTGTATCTTCTTCAGATATTTCATCAGCACTCACACTTTTTGAAACATCTACATTATCTATTTTTTCTTCTTTAGAAGTTGTATTTTTAAAATTTATTACTGCAGTAAATACTTCTTCTTTGCCACTTAACACACTCATATTTAAATTCATATTAATTCCATATTCTTCATTATTTAATGTTTCATTATTTGTACAATCTAAATTGATAGTTTGATTTCCATCAGTTAAACTTAATTTTACATTATCATTAGTATATGTTCCATTAAGTTTTACATTTGATATATCTCCACTTATAGTTCTATTTTTAGTATTTACTTTAATATCAACAAAATTAGTTGAATCATTTGATATTACATATTCTTTAATATCATTATACTGTTGATAAGCAAGTGATGTATCTTCTATTTTTATTTCATGTTTTACTATATTTATAAAGTTTTTAACATACATATTATATTCTATACTATATGTAGATTTATCTTCATTTACATTGTTTAGTGCTTCATCTATTGTTTCAGTTATTTTAGATGATTCTTGTTCAGAATATTTAGCTAATATATCTATTGCTTTTTTATCATTCTTAATTTGATTTAATGAAGAAGTCAAAATTTTATTAATTAAATCATTACTAATATTCATAGTATATTTTGTAACTTTTACATTTTTACCATCTAAATCTATTTCAACATTACTTTTAGTAAATAAATCATTTGTTATATTTTTAACAACATTTTCTTTAAATATATCAGTAATATATAATATGTCGCTAACATCATCTGATTTTAATAGTGGTACAAATGTGTAATCTACATAATAATATTTATCTAATAAATTCTTTAAATCAAAATATAATTTATCATCTTTAGCTAAAGCTAAGATTTCTAAAAATTTTTCTTCATTAACACTTGAATCAAAGCTTAATGACGCTCTATTTTTTTCTTTGTCTTCTTTATAATCATAACTTAAATCTATATTCTTAAATTTATCAAGTGCACCATCAGGGCTATTTAATTCAATACTTAATTTACCATTAGTTCCAACTATATTGTTAGACATTATCCCTTTTGCTTTATTTGAACTCATTTTTTCAGTAAAATTTTGATAGAATTTATTAATGCTATCCACTACTTTTTTCTTAGGATTAGTAAAATATGTAAAAGTAACATATAAAAGACCTAAGAACAAAATAATAATTACTACTAATGCCAATGTAGTTTTAGTTTTATTTTCTTTTGGCACTACAACTGTTTCATTTTCCATAATCATTCCTCACTTCTATTTTATGACATTATAATATCATATTTAAAATATTTTTTAAATATGTTTTAACAAATTATTTTGTGAAAAATACTTATCATTACATATTGTTAAATATCTATTTTTGATATATAATTATAATATCGAAATTTTGGAGGTAATAATAATCATGTTTAAAAAATTTATAAAGAAAATAAAAGAGACAAAAAATAAATTTGGAATAATATTATTAGGATTATTTGTTTTATTAAATATTGGAGCTGCAGCCTATTTTATTTATTCAATATGGGTATTAAGTGGAATCGAAGACATAATAAGATATGGAATAATGGCTTTAGCTGTTGTTATGGCTATTATATTCATAAGGTTATATATTTGTACAGTTATAAAAGGTAAAAAATTAATATATGTATTATTTACATTTTTCTTACTTATAAGTATTGCAGCACAAGGATATGCAGCTTTCAATATATTTAAAATATATAAACCTATTAATAATATAAATAAGTCTACTATTACCTACACGACTGATTTAATAGTTTTAAAAAGTAATGATATAAGTGATATAAATGATTTAAAAAATATGACAATAGGAATGATAGCAAAAAATGAAAGTAAAGAAGATTATGAAATTGCAAATGATATTATAATAGATAATAAATTAAAAGATAATAATGAAATTAAAAAATATAACGACTATGGTGAAATGCTTAATGATTTATATGATGGTAAAATTGATGCAGTACTTATTACTTCTAAATATGAAACGATGTTTAATTCTATTGAGAAATTTCAAAATATAAAAGATGAGGTTAAAGTAATTACATCAAAATCCAAAGATTTTAAAAAACAAGAAGAAGAAAAAATAAATACTAAAGATATAGTTAAAGAACCATTTACAATACTTTTAATGGGTGTAGATTCAGAAAAAGATGGTTTAAATAAAGATGCAGCATTTAATGGGGATTCACTAATGCTTATTACATTTAACCCTACTACATTAAATGCGACAGTATTAAGTATTCCAAGAGATACTTACGTACCTATAATGTGTTTTGCTAATCACAAACAAAACAAAATAACACATGCTTCATGGCAAGGTGTAGATTGTATGAAAAGGACAATTGAAAACTTTACAGGAATAGATATAGATTATTACGTTAAGATGAATTTTAAAGGAGTTGTCGATTTAGTAAATGCTTTAGGTGGTGTAGATGTTGATGTTCCTATGAACTTTTGTGAACAAAATAGTGATAGAGCTTGGGGAGATAAAGAAATTTGTTTGAAAAAAGGACAACAACATTTAAATGGTGAACAAGCACTTGCCCTAGCCCGTCATAGAAAAACACTTGAACTTGGTGATATTCAAAGAGGACTTAATCAACAACTTGTAATAGAAGGAATGTTAAAGAAAGTATCTAATATAGATAGTGTTGATGAAGTTAATGATTTACTTAATACTGTTTCAAAAAATATGGATACAAATCTTAGTACAAATCAAATATTATCATTTTATAATGTAGCTAAAAATGTACTTATAAAAAGTTCTCATACAACTACTGATGATTTAATAAGTATGGAAAAATTATATTTAGATGGTTATACTAAAATGATTTATGATGCATCTTTTGGATTTGCATTATCAGATTATATCTACTACAAATCAAGTTTAGAGGCAGTAGTTGATGCAATGAAAGTTAATTTAGAATTACAAAAATCAAAAATGGTTAAAACGTTTGATTTCTCAATTAATGAAGTGTATGAAACAAAATTAATTGGTCAAGGAGAAAAAGATAAAACTTCAAGTATTTCTACTTTACCTTCATTTATAGGTGATTCTAAAAGTTATGTAACTAGCTGGGCGAATGCTAGAAATATAAAAGTTAGTTTCACTGAAGTAAAAAAAGGTGATAAATACTATAATGAAAAATATGAAAACGGAACTGTAGTTAGTCAAAGTGTTGCAGCAGGTAGTGATATGTCAAGTGTTGGAAGTATTACATTTGGTATATTAGTTAAAGATACAAGTAAACCAGAAACTACGACATCTGCTTGTACAAAAGGTACTACAAACAGTAAATGTTATATGCCTAATTTAATAGGTAAAACAAGATCTGAAGTTGATGAATGGTCTAGAAGTCTTCCTGTTAGTGTTATATTTAAAGAAGTTTTTAATGGTTCATCAAAAACAACTGATCAAGTTGTAATAAGCGTAAATATAAGTACCGGCTCATTATTAGAAGAAGGCTCAACTATTACTATTACTTATGATGATGCTAAAAAGCCTGATAATCAAGATGAAAATAAGGATGATAATGATGATAAAGGCGAAACAACTGATCCTAGTGAAAACGGTGATCCGGCTTTAGACTCTAGTGGTATCCCATCAATCAAAGAATAAATATAAAACTGTTCTCAAATCAATCATTTTTGAGAACAGTTTTTTTGTGCCCTTGGATGGGAGTGTAAATATACATTCCTTAATCTTTCATTTGTTATATGTGTATATATTTGAGTGGTACTTAAAGATGAATGTCCAAGAAGTTCTTTAACTGTTAATAAATCAGCTCCATTTTCAAGTAAATGCGTTGCGAATGTATGTCTTAAAGTATGAGGTGTTGCATGTGTAGTTATACATGCTTTTTTTATAATACCATCTATTATATATCTAACACCTCTAGTTGTAATAGCTTCACCTCTTGCATTAATTATTAAATAATTACTTTTCTTTCCATTTAATAAATCTACTCTTCCATCATTTAAATAATTCTCTAGTATATCTTCTAGATATACTCCATACATTACAATTCTTTCTTTATTACCTTTACCTAATATTCTGATGGTTTTATTAGATTTATTGATATCATCAATTTTAATATTTACTAACTCTCCAACTCTTATTCCAGTATCATATAAAAGTTCTAATATTAGCCTGTCTCTCTGTCCTAATGAAGTTTTTAAATTAGGTACATCGAATACTTTTTCAATTTCTTCATTATATAAAAACTTAGGAAGCCTTTTTTCTTTTTTTGGAGAAGATATTAAATTAAATGGATTTATTTCAACTATTTCTTTTTGACATAAATATTTAAAGAAACTTCTTAGTGAACTTAATTTTCTAGATACAGTATTTCTTTTATATTTTTTATCATATAAATCCATTAAATACTTTCTTACGATATTGTAATCTATTTTATTTAATTTATTTATATTTTCCTTATCTAAAAACTCTATAAATTCTTCAATATCTATCTCATAATTAGTAACTGTATTAGATGAATAACCTTTTTGATATTCAATATTTTCTAAAAATTCACTTAAATATTCTTCCATAATTTACATCCTTACTTTTTAAGAGTTAATAGCGTTACTGCCTCTATATGATGAGTTTGTGAAAATAGATCAAATGGCGTTATTTCTTTTACATCGTATTTTTCTTTTAATATTTTTAAATCTCTACATAATGTAGTTGGATTACATGATATATATATTATCTTTTTAGGTAGTAATTCATTTATAACCTTAATACTATCTTTATCTACTCCACTTCTCGGTGGATCAAGTATGATTACATCTAAACTTTTCTTAGCTTTTTTAATAACTTGTAAAACTTTTTTAACATTAGCAGCTACAAATTCTATGTTTTCACTATTATTTAATACTTTATTTTCATTAGCATCTTTAATTGCATCTTTTACTATATCTACTCCAATTATTTTTTTATTAGGTTTATTTATAATTATACTTATTACTCCAATACCACAATATAAATCTAATATATTAATATCTGTATTAGTTATATATTTTAATACTTTTGAAAACATCATTTCAGCCATTAATGTATTAACTTGAAAGAAAGATTTAGGAGATATCATAAATGTTTTATCTAATAATTTTTCTTTTATATGACTTTCACCAGATAATAATGTAAATTTGTTTTTATTAAACATATAAACACTTTTTAAAACTTTTATTTTTTTATTTAATTCATCAATTAATTTATTATCTATTACTTTATATGTATCAAATACTATCATTAATTCTTTAGTATGAATTCCGTATCTCATTATAACTTTATTTATACCACTATCTTTTATATATTTTTTAATTATTTTTAAAGCTACATTAAATATAGGATTAATTATTATACATTCATCTATTTCTATTAAATCATTTGTATTTTCTAAATAAAAACCAAGTTTATCATTATCTACATGAAATGTAACTTTATTTCTATAAAAATATTTATCTTCTGCTTCTACTATTTTATTTAATTTAATATAATTAGAATCTATTTTAGAAAATTTATATAGTAATTCTTTTAAATTTTTCATTTTAAAATCAAGTGTAGCATTATATTTTTGATGCATTAGGTCACATCCACCACATTTATAATAATAAGGACATTCTACTTCTATTCTATCTTTTGATGTAGTTATATTTTTTACTACTTCACCTTCAGCATAACTTTTTTTTACTTTTGTAATTTTTACTTCTACTAGTTCAGTTGGTAGAGAATATGGAATAAATACTGGAAATTTATTAGCTTTAGCAATTCCTGCTCCACTACTTTCTTGTCTTATTATACTTAGTTTATACTTCTTACCTTCTTCAAACATACAAATATTTACTTCCTTTCGATTATAATTTAATTATAGCAGAAAAGAAAAAACTAAACAATTAATGTATGGCAATCGTTTAAAATTTTTTTACATATTTTCAATTAAGAAAGAAAAAATCTAGTATGTATTTAAATTGGCTCTCCGATTTCTGGTGTGAAGTAAAAAACTAATAAAAGTATTATGAAATAAGGGGAAAACAGGTATTTTTA